>NZ_CDRQYH010000017.1:0-65113 GCF_977039595.1 Enterobacter sp. | reverse complement strand
GCTGATAGCACCCTGCTGCAGGCTCATCAGGCGTAATACTTCAAGGCGCTGCGGAGTCAGGCGCACATTGCGTTGCGCACACAGCTTTTCGGCCTGCGCTAACAGCTCTTTTGTGGACTTATCCATTTAGCACCCCGGATGTTATAGGACGGAAAACCCTCACTTTATCATGTTCTGGTAAAAACGCCGAGATCCGCCAGTCTGTGCTATACCTGACCCATTACAAACCGGGAAATAAACAATGAAAAAACCTGACTGTATTCGACACTGGCGCGACGTTGAAGGCGCGGATGATTCGACCTATCCCGACAGCGATGAGCTTTTTTCTATCGGCGCCCCGTTGGCTCGAAAGCTTGGGCTCGGGCGTATTGGCATCCATCATGAGCGCCTGCCGCCTGGGCGCAGGACGTCCTATCCGCACGCGGAGAGCGACGAAGAAGAGTTTATTTACGTGCTTGAAGGCCACCCTGACGCCTGGATTAATGGCTACTTGTGGAAGCTGGAGCCTGGCGACAGCGTAGGTTTTCCCGCCGGTACCGGCATCTGTCATACCTTTATCAACAACACGGACGATGAGGTTCGGCTCCTGGTCGTTGGCGAGGCCAACAAGAAGCACAACCGCATCTACTACCCGCTCAACCCCGTGTATGCCGCCACGCGGGAAGATCGCTGGGTAGATCATCCCCCGCAGTTTTTTGGACCGCATGATGGAAAACCTGGGAAAAAATAATTTCCTCTTCTATAAATATTGAGGGCCGTCACAAAATATAACAGGCCGTAAGGGAGTTTTACTTAGGGAAAGAAATAGCGGGTCTTTTACTACTTATTCACAGCAATAGTTCGTTCCTGTTTGGGTGATAACAGACAGGGGTTATTTCATAACAGACTATAACGGGCATACTGTGAAAAAAAAATTTTAAATTTTCGGTGGTTAGCATTGCTGTCTCCTTGTTTATGGCAAATCAGGCGGGAGCAGCCAATACCTGGACAGAATCACGCAGCGACGCAATGGGTGGCACCGGCGTGGCTTCGGGAAGCTATGGTAGTGGGGCGTTAATCAACCCCGCGCTGCTGGCAAAGGCAAAGCCGGACGATGATGTGACGGTCATATTGCCTTCGGTTGGCGCGCAAATCACGGATGAAGACAATCTTCAGGACGAGATTGATACCATCAACGACAAAATCAATCACTACAAGGATGTGGTTGATAATCTCACGCCAAGAGAAATTATCACCAATCCATTAGGTTCCATTAATGAATTCCAGGGCGCGGCCAAAGATCTGGCCGATGAGCTGGACTATCTCAAAGGCAAAACCGCACGCGCAACGGCAGGGGCAGGGCTTGCGGTGAGTATCCCTAACGATGTCCTTTCGGTAGCCTTCATGGCGAAAGGCTATGCCCATGGCCGGGTGAGCTCGTCTATCGATCAGCAGGATATTGATTACCTTCGCGGTATTCAACGCAGTAATGTGGTGGCTGCCGGTGTTGCACTGGACGCTGTGCTGAACGGCACGGATCAGATCACCAAAAATCTCAACTCAACGGCATCCGGCCGGGCGGCGATTGTCTCCGACTATGGTGTTGCCGTTGCCCGTCAGTTTGACCTCGGCGGCGTCCCTGTTTCCGTGGGCGTGACGCCAAAGCTGCAAAAAACCTGGGTCTATAACTACACCACGTCAATCTACGATTACGACAGTAACAAGTGGAACGACAGCCGCTACCGCACTGACGATACGGGCTTTAACGTGGATGCCGGTATTGCGGCTGATTTCGGCGAACACTGGACCGTTGGCGTGAGCGGACAAAACCTGATGTCGCGTGATATCGACACCAAAGATATCCGTATCCGCAATGGCCGTACGGGAGAAGTGGTGAGCTATAAAGACACCTATCAGATCCGCCCGCTGGTAACCGCCGGTGCCGCCTGGCACAACGACCTTGTGACGCTGACCGCCGATGGCGATCTGACCGAAACCAAAGGCTTCAAGAGCGAAGATACGTCGCAGTACGTGGGTGTCGGTGCCGAGGTGACGCCGCTGAGCTGGCTGGCGGTCCGTGCGGGTTATCGTGCAGACGTGAAGGGTAACGACAGCAATGTCTTTACCGGCGGTGTCGGTTTCGCGCCGTTTAGCACCGTGCATGTTGATCTGATGGGCCTGTACGGTGAAGACGAAACCTGGGGCGCAGGGGCTCAGCTGAGCATGACGTTCTAAAGTCCACCGGAGGCGCTGCGCCTCCGGCTTTTCTTTGTGCTATAGTAGCGCCCCTTTTCCACCAGATGCTTAAAACTTCGCCATGTCGTCAGAATCACAGACCGCTTTCCCCGCACACCGTTTCTCCATTGCGCCGATGCTCGACTGGACGGACAGACACTGCCGCTATTTCCTGCGCCAGCTCTCCCGCCATACGCTGCTGTACACCGAAATGGTGACCACAGGCGCAATCATTCACGGGAAGGGCGACTATCTGGCCTATAGCGAAGAAGAGCATCCGGTTGCCCTGCAGCTGGGCGGCAGCGATCCGGCCGCGCTGGCGCAGTGCGCGAAGCTGGCGGAAGCGCGCGGCTACGACGAGATCAACCTGAACGTTGGCTGCCCGTCCGACCGTGTGCAAAACGGTATGTTCGGCGCTTGCCTGATGGGGAACGCGCAGCTGGTGGCGGACTGTATCAAGGCGATGCGCGATGCGGTCTCCATTCCGGTCACGGTCAAAACCCGTATCGGGATTGACGACCAGGACAGCTACGAATTCCTGTGCGACTTCATCGATACGGTCTCCGGAAAGGGCGAATGCGAGATGTTCATCATCCACGCGCGAAAAGCCTGGCTCTCCGGCCTGAGCCCGAAAGAGAACCGTGAGATCCCGCCGCTGGACTACCCGCGCGTGTATCAACTGAAGCGTGACTTCCCGCACCTGACGATGTCGATCAACGGCGGCATTAAGTCGCTGGAAGAGGCCAAAGCGCATCTGGCGCATATGGATGGCGTGATGGTTGGCCGCGAGGCGTACCAGAACCCGGGCATTCTGGCGACGGTCGATCGCGAAATCTTTGGTATCGAAGGTTCAGACACCGATCCGGTTGGCGTCGTGCGTGCGATGTACCCTTATATTGAGCGAGAGTTGAGTAACGGTACGTATCTCGGCCACATCACCCGCCATATGCTGGGTCTGTTCCAGGGTATACCGGGCGCGCGTCAGTGGCGCCGCTACCTGAGTGAGAATGCGCATAAAGCCGGGGCCGATATTGAGGTGCTGGAACATGCGCTGCGACTGGTGGCAGACAAGCGATAACTTTCGCTAAAAGTTCGTCTAATTGACCACGCCCTGCGAGTTCTCGCGAGGTGTTTTGCTTTAAGAACAAAACGTTAGCTTTGGCATGGATCTTGTAATGCTTAATGCATTACTCGGGAACTCGTGGGAGAGCACCATGCTGGAACTACTTTTTGTGATTGGCTTTTTTGTCATGCTGTTAGCGACAGGCGTTTCGCTGCTCGGCATTCTGGCGGCTATCGTGGTGGCGACGGTGGTCATGGTTGTTGGCGGACTGTTTGCGCTGACGATCAAACTGCTGCCGTGGTTACTGCTGGCCATTGCGGTGGTGTGGGTGATTCGGTCGATTAAATCGCCAAAAGTGCCCGGTTATCAGCGCAATAACCGCTTTCGTTACTAAGGTATTGAGGGGTTCGTCACATAGTTGTAACTTTTCCGGCAGCATGGCTTAGAACAGAATAGGATTTACTTATCGAATCTGTCACTATGACTGCCGTTAAAGAATTCATCGTGCTGTACCCTACATACAGCCGAACTAAAAAAAGAAAGGGCTTCCCACGGGAAGCCCAATTTCTTTTTGGGGCTCAGGGAATCAACAGGCTCGACCCCTGCGTCGCCCGGCTCTCCAGCACCTCATGCGCGCGCTGCGCATCGGTCAGCGCGAATTTCTGCGCATCTGCCACGTCCACTTTGATGACACCGCTGGCGATCAGCGAGAACAGCTCGTTGCTGGCTTCCTCAAGTTCTTCCCGGTTGGTGATGTAGCCCTGCAGGGAAGGGCGCGTGACGTACAGCGAACCTTTCTGATTCAGAATACCGAGATTCACGCCGGTGACAGCGCCTGACGCATTGCCGAAGCTCACCATCAGCCCACGACGCTGCAGACAGTCCAGCGACGCTTCCCAGGTGTCTTTCCCAACCGAGTCATACACGACGCGCACCTTTTTGCCGCTGGTGATCTCCTTCAGCCGTTCGACAATGCTCTCTTCACGGTAGTTAATCACCTGCCAGGCGCCCGCCTGCAGCGCGCGCTGCGCTTTTTGGGCATTGCCCACGGTGCCGATCAGTTTTGCGCCCAGGGCTTTTGCCCACTGACAGGCGATGAGCCCGACGCCGCCCGCCGCGGCATGAAACAGGAACTGCTCGTCGGGTTTAATTTCATAGGTTTTACGCAGCAGGTAGTAAACGGTTAAGCCTTTCAGGAACGAGGCCGCCGCCTGCTCAAAGGAGATGGCGTTGGGCAGCAGGGCGGCTTTATCCGCCGGGACGTTGTGGACGGAGCTGTAAGCGCCCAGCGCTGACTGCGCATATACCACGCGGTCGCCCTCTTTAATATGCTTAACCGCGCTGCCCACTTTGATGACGACACCGGCTGCCTCGGTGCCCAGTCCGCTCGGCATCGATGGAGGCGGGTAGAGCCCGCCGCGAATATAGGTGTCGATGTAGTTTATGCCTATGGCTTTGTTTTCAACCTGCACTTCGTTTTCGCCAGGCGCGGTGGGGGTGAACTCCACCGCTTTGAGTACGTCTGGCCCACCGTGTTTCTGGAATTCAATGCGCGTTGCCATGCTCCCTCCGTAAGAAAAATATGGTAATCTTTCGACCCACTCTTTATCTCGGTAACTCCATTCACTATGGCAGGAAACAAACCCTTCAACAAACAGACTGAACCTCGCGAGCGTGATTTCCAGGTCGCAGGGTTAAAGGTCCCGCCGCACTCGATTGAAGCGGAACAGTCGGTGTTGGGCGGTTTAATGCTGGATAACGAGCGCTGGGACGACGTCGCCGAGCGCGTCGTGGCGGAAGATTTCTACACCCGCCCGCACCGCCACATCTTTACCGAAATGGCGCGTCTGCAGGAGTCGGGCAGCCCGATCGACCTGATCACGCTCGCGGAATCACTGGAGCGTCTTGGTCAGCTCGACAGCTGCGGTGGGTTTGCTTATCTGGCGGAACTGTCAAAAAACACGCCTAGTGCGGCGAACATCAGCGCTTATGCCGATATCGTGCGCGAACGTGCCGTCGTCCGCGAGATGATCTCGGTGGCGAACGAGATCGCCGAAGCCGGTTTTGATCCGCAGGGGCGCACCAGCGAAGACCTGCTTGACCTTGCTGAGTCCCGCGTTTTTAAAATCGCCGAAAGCCGCGCTAACAAAGACGAAGGCCCAAAAAATATCGCCGATGTGCTCGACGCCACCGTCGCCCGTATCGAACAGCTGTTCCAGCAGCCGCACGATGGCGTCACCGGGGTGAACACCGGCTATGATGATTTGAACAAGAAAACCGCCGGTCTGCAGCCGTCGGATTTGATTATCGTCGCCGCGCGTCCGTCGATGGGTAAAACGACATTTGCGATGAACCTCGTTGAAAACGCAGCGATGTTGCAGGACAAGCCGGTGCTGATCTTCAGTCTTGAGATGCCCTCCGAGCAGATCATGATGCGTTCTCTGGCATCGCTGTCTCGCGTGGATCAGACCCGCATTCGTACCGGCCAGCTTGACGATGAGGACTGGGCGCGCATCTCCGGCACCATGGGCATTCTGCTGGAAAAACGTAACATCTATATCGATGACTCTTCCGGCCTGACGCCGACGGAAGTGCGCTCCCGCGCGCGTCGTATCGCCCGTGAACACGGTGGCATCGGCCTCATCATGATCGACTACCTTCAGCTGATGCGCGTCCCGTCGCTTTCAGACAACCGTACGCTGGAAATTGCGGAGATTTCCCGCTCGCTCAAGGCGTTAGCCAAAGAACTGCACGTGCCGGTGGTCGCGCTGTCGCAGCTGAACCGCTCCCTGGAACAACGCGCCGACAAGCGCCCGGTCAACTCCGACCTGCGTGAATCCGGCTCCATCGAGCAGGATGCCGACTTAATCATGTTCATCTACCGTGATGAGGTTTATCACGAGAACAGCGACCTGAAAGGGATCGCCGAAATTATTATTGGTAAACAACGTAACGGCCCAATCGGAACGGTGCGTCTGACCTTTAACGGACAGTGGTCGCGTTTCGACAACTATGCCGGTCCTCAATATGATGATGAGTAATTTCTAAGGAATTCAAATGCAAGCGGCAACTGTTGTTATTAACCGCCGCGCTCTGCGACACAACCTGCAACGTCTGCGTGAACTGGCGCCTGCCAGCAAGCTCGTTGCAGTCGTGAAAGCGAACGCTTACGGACACGGTCTTCTTGAGACCGCGCGAACGCTCCCCGATGCCGATGCCTTTGGCGTCGCCCGTCTTGAAGAAGCCCTCCGCCTGCGCGCGGGGGGGATTACCCAACCGATTCTCCTCCTCGAAGGCTTTTTCGAAGCCAGCGATCTGCCAACCATTGCTGACCAGCATCTGCACACGGCGGTACACAATGAAGAACAGCTGGCCGCACTTGAAACCGCCGAGCTGAGCGAGCCGGTGACCGTCTGGATGAAGCTCGACACGGGCATGCACCGTCTGGGCGTGCGTCCTGAAAGCGCGGAAGCGTTTTACCAGCGTTTATGCCGGTGCAAAAACGTGCGCCAGCCGGTGAATATTGTTAGCCACTTCGCCCGTGCCGATGAGCCCGAGTGCGGTGCAACCGAGCGGCAGCTGGATATCTTTAATACCTTCTGCGGAGGCAAGCCGGGGATGCGCTCGATCGCAGCTTCCGGCGGTATTCTGCTGTGGCCGCAGTCGCACTTCGACTGGGCGCGACCGGGCATCATTCTTTACGGCGTATCACCGCTGGAGAACAAGCCCTGGGGGCCGGATTTTGGCTTCCAGCCGGTCATGTCGCTGGTCTCTAACCTGATTGCCGTGCGTGACCATAAAGCGGGTGAGCCGGTGGGCTACGGCGGTACCTGGACCAGCGAGCGTGATACCCGCCTTGGCGTGGTGGCAATGGGCTATGGCGACGGTTATCCCCGTGCCGCGCCGTCGGGTACGCCGGTTCTCGTCAACGGTCGCGAGGTGAAGATCGTTGGTCGCGTGGCGATGGACATGATTTGTGTCGATCTGGGGCCTGAAGCCCAGGATAAACCCGGCGACGATGTGGTGATGTGGGGGGAAGGTTTACCCGTTGAGCGTATTGCTGAAATAACAAAAGTAAGTGCTTACGAACTCATCACCCGCCTGACGTCGCGGGTGGCGATGAAGTACATTGATTGAACCGCCAATGGAGTGAGGTTTTTATCCTCGCTCCAACTTTATTAACATCCTCTCGACCTTCACCTGCTTCCGGTTTATTGTTGAAATCCCTGCCTCATCGAATTCCGGAGAACCATCGCGTGTTTCAGAAAGTTGACGCCTATGCCGGCGACCCTATCCTCTCCTTAATGGAGCGTTTCAAAGAAGATCCTCGTAGCGACAAAGTGAACATCAGCATCGGTCTGTATTACAACGAGGATGGCATCATTCCTCAATTAAAAGCCGTTGCCGAAGCCGAAGCGCGTCTGAACGCTGTTCCACACGGCGCTTCCCTTTATCTGCCGATGGAAGGGCTAAACGCTTATCGCAACACCATTACACCGCTGCTGTTCGGCGCCGATCACGCAGTGCTCGCGCAAAAACGCGTGGCGACGATCCAGACGCTGGGCGGCTCGGGTGCGCTGAAAGTGGGTGCAGACTTCCTGAAAAAATACTTCCCGGATTCAGGCGTGTGGGTCAGTGACCCGACGTGGGAAAACCACGTTGCGATCTTCGAGGGCGCAGGCTTTAAGGTCGAGACCTATCCATGGTTCGACAGCAAAACTAACGGCGTGCGCGTTGAAGCGCTGTTAGAAAAACTGAACACGCTGCCGGCGCGCAGTATTGTGCTGCTGCACCCATGCTGCCATAACCCGACCGGTGCAGATCTCACTAACGCCCAGTGGGATGCGGTGATTGAGGTACTGAAGGCCCGTGACCTGATCCCGTTCCTCGACATTGCCTACCAGGGATTTGGCGCGGGCATGGAAGAAGATGCTTACGCCATCCGCGCCGTAGCCAGCGCCGGGCTGCCTGCTCTGGTTAGTAACTCCTTCTCTAAAATCTTCTCCCTGTACGGTGAACGCGTTGGCGGTCTGTCCGTAGTGTGTGAGGATGCCGAAGCAGCCAGCCGCGTGCTCGGCCAGCTGAAAGCGACGGTACGCCGTATCTACTCCAGCCCGCCAAACTTTGGTGCGCAGGTGGTGGCGACGGTTCTCGGTGACGAGCAGCTGAAAGCGTCCTGGCTTGGCGAAGTGGAAGCGATGCGTAAGCGCATTCTTTCGATGCGTCAGGAACTGGTTAACGTCCTGAAAGAGGCGGTGCCGGGACATAACTTCGACTATCTGCTCAAGCAGCGCGGGATGTTCAGCTATACCGGACTGAGTGCGGCGCAGGTCGATCGCCTTCGCGAAGAGTTCGGCATTTATCTCATCGCCAGCGGCCGTATGTGCGTGGCGGGTCTGAATTCCAGCAACGTTCATCGCGTGGCGCAGGCGTTTGCTGCTGTAATGTAAGTACTCACTACTCTTTTCCCCCTCTCCCTGTGGGAGAGGGTTGGGGTGAGGGCATCAGGCCGCACAAGAATCTTGCCCGGTTACCGGGCCTACACGTCACATCTGCGCTTTGTGATCATCTTCTTTTTATTCATCTTCATAAGTAAAAACTCCTTCCCTTCACCTCCCGCTGGGGTTATGGTCGGATAGTTTTTTGACCGTTCGCTCAAATTAAAACGATAACAAACTGAATTTTCAGGGGAAAATATGCGCAAGATCACACTGGCGCTCAGCGCCGCCTGCTTATTGTTCTCGCTTAATAGCGCCGTCGTCGCGCGAGCTTCTGCCCCGACGCCGCTTTACACCGGCACCACCGCCGCCATTCTTGCCGAGCAGGCACCTATTCACTGGGTTTCCGTGGCCCAAATCGAAAACAGCCTGATGGGCCGCGCGCCAATGGCCGTGGGCTTTGACATTGACGATACCGTGCTGTTCTCAAGCCCTGGCTTCTGGCGCGGGAAGAAAACGTATTCACCCGACAGCGAAGCGTATCTGAAGAACCCGGAATTCTGGGAAAAAATGAATAACGGCTGGGACGAATTCAGCATCCCGAAAGAGGTTGCCCGTGCACTTATTGCCATGCACGTGAAGCGCGGTGACAGCATTTATTTTGTGACCGGCCGCAGTCAGACCAAAACGGAAACCGTCTCGAAAACGCTGCAGGATGATTTCCAGATCCCGGCGACCAGCATGAATCCGGTGATTTTTGCTGGTGACAAAGAAGGGCAAAACACCAAAACCCAGTGGCTGGAAAAGAAAAATATCAAAGTATTCTACGGCGATTCGGATAACGACATCACCGCCGCGCATGACGTGGGTGCCAGAGGAATCAGGGTATTGCGTGCCTCTAACTCCACCTATCGACCGCTGCCGATGGCCGGAAAGTTTGGCGAAGAGGTCATTGTGAACTCTGAGTATTAAACCGCAGGCGACGATTTTGACTCTTTTTTAAGCAAATCTCGTTGCTGCGGGTTTTACCTTTCGCCTTCTTGCTGCACACTTAGAAAGATTCATCTTTCATTACGGAGCAGCACATGTGGTATCAACAGACCCTGACCTTAAGCGCTAAACCACGCGGATTTCATCTGGTGACGGACGAAGTCATCGGGCAAATCCGCGACCTGCCGCGGGTCAAGACGGGTTTGCTGCATCTGCTCCTTCAGCACACGTCTGCCTCTCTCACGCTTAATGAAAATTGCGATCCCACCGTCCGGTCCGACATGGAGCATCATTTTCTGAAGAGCGTCCCGGACAACGCCCCTTATGAGCATGACTATGAGGGGGCAGACGATATGCCTTCGCATATTAAATCCTCCCTGTTGGGCGTATCGCTTATGCTGCCGGTTCACAACGGGCGACTGCTGTTGGGAACGTGGCAGGGGATCTGGCTGGGAGAGCATCGCATTCACGGTGGTTCGCGTAAAATTATCGCCACGCTACAAGGGGAATAAGGATGACAATTTCGGAGATACTTCAGTACTGCATGAGCAAGCCCGGCGCGGAGCAGAGCGTCCATAGCGACTGGAAAGCCACGCAGGTTAAGGTGGGGGATGTGCTGTTTGCGATGGTGAAAGAGGTGGAAGGCCGTCCTGCGGCGTCGCTGAAAACCAGCCCTGAACTGGCTGATTTGCTACGTCAACAGCATGATGACGTGAGGCCGAGCAAGCACCTGAATAAGGCGCACTGGAGCACCGTCTATCTGGATGGATCGATTCCAGGCTCGCAAATTTACTACCTGGTGGACGCGTCCTATCAGCAGGCGGTTGAGCTGCTGCCGGAAACGACCCGACAGCAGCTCTCCGTGTGACAATTACAGCAACGGTTTAAGGAAGCGCGCAGTGTGCGAGGCTTCGCACTCTGCAACCGTCTCTGGCGTACCGGAGACGAGAATTTCACCGCCGCCGCTGCCGCCTTCCGGGCCGAGATCGACAATCCAGTCCGCGGTTTTAATCACGTCCAGGTTATGTTCGATGACCACGATAGTGTTGCCCTGATCGCGCAACTGATGCAGCACGTCGAGCAGCTGCTGGATATCGGCAAAGTGCAGGCCGGTGGTCGGCTCGTCCAGAATGTAGAGCGTCTGACCGGTGCCGCGTTTTGACAGCTCGCGCGCCAGCTTCACGCGCTGCGCTTCGCCGCCGGACAGCGTGGTTGCCGACTGCCCCAGACGAATGTAGGTCAGGCCCACGTCCATCAGCGTCTGCAGCTTACGCGCCAGCGCAGGAACGGCATCAAAGAATTCGCGCGCCTCTTCGATGGTCATGTCCAGCACTTCGTGGATGGTCTTGCCTTTGTACTTAATCTCCAGCGTTTCTCGGTTATAGCGCTTGCCTTTGCACTGGTCGCACGGCACGTAGATATCCGGCAGGAAGTGCATCTCAACCTTGATCACGCCATCGCCCTGGCACGCTTCGCAGCGGCCACCGCGTACGTTAAAGCTGAAACGTCCTGGCGTATAGCCGCGGGAGCGTGCTTCCGGCACACCGGCAAACAGTTCACGTACGGGCGTGAAGACGCCGGTATAGGTTGCCGGGTTAGAGCGCGGGGTACGGCCAATCGGGCTCTGGTCAATATCGATAACTTTGTCGAAATGCTCCAGCCCCTGGATGTCACGGTACGGCGCCGGCTCGGCCAGCGTCGCGCCGTTCAGCGCCGTCTGCGCAATCGGGAACAGCGTATCGTTGATCAGCGTCGATTTACCGGAACCGGATACGCCGGTGATACAGGTAAACAGGCCAACAGGCAGCGTCAGGGTGACGTCTTTGAGATTGTTGCCGCGCGCGCCGGTCAGCTTCAGCACTTTTTCTGGATCTGCCGCTACGCGCTGTTTTGGCACCTCAATCTTACGCTTGCCGCTCATGTACTGACCGGTCAGCGATTCGGGCACCGCCATGATGTCCTTCAGCGTCCCTTCTGCAACCACCTGCCCGCCGTGTACGCCTGCGCCCGGACCAATATCGATCACGTGATCAGCCGCGCGGATCGCATCTTCATCGTGCTCGACCACGATTACCGTGTTGCCGAGGTTGCGCAGGTGGACCAGCGTGCCGAGCAGACGCTCGTTGTCGCGCTGGTGCAAGCCGATGGACGGCTCATCCAGTACGTACATCACGCCTACCAGACCCGCGCCAATCTGGCTCGCCAGACGTATACGCTGCGCTTCACCGCCGGAGAGCGTTTCTGCCGAGCGGGATAACGTCAGGTAGTTCAGGCCGACGTTCACCAGGAATTTCAGGCGATCGCCAATCTCTTTCAGCACTTTTTCGGCTATTTTCGCGCGCTGGCCGGAGAGCTTCAGGTTATTGAAGAAGTCCATCGCGTGGCCGATGCTCATGTCTGAGATGGTCGGCAGCGCCGTGTTTTCCACAAACACGTGGCGCGCTTCGCGGCGCAGGCGCGTTCCTTCACAGGTGGCACAGGAGCGGTTGCTGATGAACTTCGCCAGCTCCTCGCGCACCGCGCTGGATTCAGTCTCTTTGTAGCGGCGCTCCATGTTGTGCAGCACCCCTTCGAACGGGTGGCGACGCACGGAGGTATCGCCGCGATCGTTCATGTATTTGAACTCGATGTTCTCTTTACCGGAACCGAACAGGATCACTTTGTGCACGTTCGGGCTCAGGCTGGCCCACGGCGCTTCAACGTCGAACTTGTAGTGTTCTGCCAGCGATTTCAGCATCTGGAAGTAGTAGAAGTTACGCTTGTCCCAGCCGCGAATGGCCCCGCCCGCCAGCGACAGCTCCGGGTTCTGGATCACGCGATCCGGATCGAAATACTGCTGCACGCCCAGGCCGTCACACGTCGGGCACGCGCCCGCCGGGTTGTTAAAGGAGAACAGGCGCGGTTCCAGCTCGCGCATGCTGTAGCCGCAAATCGGGCAGGCAAAGTTGGCGGAGAAGAGCAGCTCTTCCGCTTTTGGATCGTCCATGTCGGAGACCACGGCCGTGCCGCCAGAGAGTTCCAGCGCCGTTTCAAAGGATTCCGCCAGTCGCGTGGCGAGATCGTCGCGCACCTTAAAGCGGTCAATCACCACTTCGATGGTGTGCTTCTTCTGCAGCTCCAGCTTTGGTGGATCGGACAGGTCACACACTTCGCCGTCGATACGGGCGCGGATATAGCCCTGGCTTGCCAGGTTTTCCAGCGTTTTGGTGTGTTCGCCCTTACGCTCTTTGATGATTGGCGCAAGGAGCATCAGGCGCTTGCCTTCCGGCTGCGACAGCACGTTATCGACCATCTGGCTCACGGTTTGCGCCGCCAGCGGGACGTCGTGGTCCGGGCAGCGCGGCTCGCCCACGCGGGCATACAGCAGACGCAGGTAGTCATGAATTTCGGTAATGGTACCGACCGTTGAGCGCGGGTTATGCGACGTGGACTTCTGCTCAATAGAGATAGCAGGTGACAACCCTTCAATATGGTCGACATCCGGTTTTTCCATCAGTGACAGGAACTGACGAGCGTACGCCGAGAGCGATTCAACGTAACGACGCTGTCCTTCGGCATACAGAGTGTCGAAAGCCAGTGAGGATTTGCCAGACCCCGAAAGCCCGGTCACGACAATGAGTTTGTCGCGAGGGATTATGAGGTTGATATTCTTGAGATTGTGGGTGCGGGCGCCCCGAACTTCGATCTTATCCATTCACCTTTCCCGGTTGGAACACGGATTGCCTGGTTTGTTTGAAGGACAAACGGCTGTCAGAAACGGCTAATTATGACACAATTTGACCTGTTTGAATATACAGTATTGGAATGCATTTTCTGATTCGCTGTGTAACAATGTTGAGTTGCGGGAGAACTCTGGAACGTGCTACGCAACTATCAAAGTGCAGCATGGAAATGGTACACTCGCGCGTTTACACTATTAAGAAACGTATTCAGGAGACACGAACATGGCCAGCAGAGGCGTAAACAAGGTGATTCTCGTCGGTAATCTGGGCCAGGACCCGGAAGTACGCTACATGCCGAGTGGTGGCGCAGTTGCCAACATTACGCTGGCTACTTCCGAATCCTGGCGTGATAAAGCGACCGGTGAGATGAAAGAGCAGACCGAATGGCACCGCGTTGTGCTGTTTGGCAAACTGGCCGAAGTGGCCGGAGAATATCTGCGCAAAGGTTCTCAGGTCTATATCGAAGGCCAGCTGCGTACCCGCAAATGGACCGATCAGTCCGGAGCTGAGAAGTATACGACTGAAGTAGTGGTCAACGTGGGCGGCACCATGCAGATGCTGGGTGGCCGTCAGGGCGGCGGCGCACCTGCAGGTGGCGGTCAGAGCCAGCAGCAGGGCGGTTGGGGTCAGCCTCAGCAGCCGCAGGGTGGCAACCAGTTCAGCGGCGGAGCACAGTCTCGTCCGCAGCAGCAGTCTGCTCCGGCGCCGTCTAACGAACCGCCAATGGATTTCGACGACGACATTCCGTTCTGATTTCCGCGTGCTAAACAAAAAACCCAGACCATCGTCTGGGTTTTTTTATTCCGTAAGGGATCAGGTAATCACCATCGGCCAGTCTGGCGGCGTGTGGCTCATCGCCTCAACCATCACCACTTTAATATTTTCCCAGACGGCAGCGATATCCAACAGGGTGATACCAAGCAGACCCGTTGCAAACCAGCAGGCAGCGCCCAGCCCCAGCAGGGTGCTGATGACAGCAAGACCCGCATAGTCAGATTTACGAAACTGAATGTTCAGCGTGCTGGCTAAAAACATCAGTACCGCACTCAACAAAGGCCAGCGCAGAAGAACCATGCTGGTAGTAATGGTTGCCATAAAACCCATCCTCTACAAAACAGACGAACTGAATGAAACAGTGTTTCTCGTTACAAAATATGTGTGAACTATATCACAATTGATGATTTATTCGCCAGTGCCAGTGCGATCAAAAAAGAGGATTTTATTCCTCAGGAAAAGCGATTCTGTAGGCAGGACCAGCCTCGGCGCATGAGGAAGTGAACCCACAACGTGCCGGAAACGACCGTCGGGTAAGTGGGGATACCGCAAATTCGGTTTTTATAACAGGGGCGTTATTCTCCGCCATTACTGAAAATACTGTGGTCAAGACTGATTATTTATAAATCAACAAACACAGTACCCGGCGCAAATAGCATAAAACGTCATGACGATGTTGTACTTTTTTCATGCTGTCAGACGTTTGGCTTAATCAACGATCGCCTGTTGTGTTATCTTTCCGTCGGCCCCGGCGGGCTGGATAATTATTTCCCTTAATTGAAACGGAACGAATACTTACAGTTTAACTTACGGGAAAATATTATCGTCATAACGAAATTTAAGATTTTTAATACTAAAAGTCAGTTGCTAACTTTGCATGATTCATGCAACGTAATCACCTGTTTAACAAAGCATCCGGCCTTCATTACTACAGGCGTACAACATGCAGGGATATAGGGCGGGAAATGAATCGTAGCGCGCAGCGCAAAATGCTCAGGGTGGTAGGGATCATCATGGTAGTTATGCTGCCGGTGATGCTTGCGCTATGGTTTGCCCAGCTACGCGCCGTGTCTGAAACAAGCGCACAGCTACGCACATTTGCTGAACTGGCTTTGGACAAAACAGAGCTGGTTATTCAACAAGTTGAGCTGGCCCGGGACGAGGCTGAAAAATATCAGGGTGAGCTTTGCACGCCGGGACACCGTCAATATATGCTGAACGTTGTTCGTGGCCGCCTGTTTGTCGCCGATTTAATTTACGCTGAAGGTCAGAATTTTCTTTGTTCGACCGTTTTTACACCGGATCATCCCTACGCTATTCCTGTCGCTAATTACACGCGTAAACCTGACGTCGCTATCTATTATTATCGCGATACCCCATTTTATAATGGCTATAAAATGACATATATGCAGCGCGGAAATTATGTGGTGGTCGTCAATCCGCTTTCATACAGCGAAGTCATGTCCGCGGATCATTCTCTCTCGTGGGGGGTGTACGACACGGTAACCAATGCTTTCTTTTCGGTTAGCCAGAAAGCCAATGTTTCTTTATTAAATTCGATGATTCGAGATAAGGAATCGGTATTTCAAAAAGATAACCGCTTTTATACGATAGTAACGTCTCCCAAAAGACCTATTGCGGCCATTGTGTCGACATCGAATAAACGCTTTTATGAAACGCTTTATCACCAGGCGACGTTGACGCTACCGCTGGGCATGATCTGCAGCATTATTATTTTGCTGGTATGGTCCCGTACCCATCGTGAGCTTAATTCACCGGGGCGCTTACTGCACCGGGCGCTGAACAAGCGACAGCTTTGCGTCCACTATCAGCCGATTATTGATATCAAGAACAACCAGTGTGTGGGTGCGGAAGCGTTGTTACGCTGGCCGGGTTTTAACGGGCAGGTGATGAGCCCGGCTGAGTTTATTCCGCTGGCGGAAAATGAGGGAATGAGCGAGCGGATTACGGACTATGTCGTTGAGGAGGTGTTCAACGATCTGGGCCATTTCCTGGCCGAGCATCCGCATCTCTATATTTCGATTAACCTGTCGGCCACGGATTTTCACTCCTCGCGGCTGATCGCTATGATTTCCGACAAGGCTCGCCACTACGCCGTCCGCGCGCAGCAAATCAAAATTGAAGTGACGGAACGTGGTTTTATTGATGTGCCAAAAACCACGCCGGTGATTCAGGCTTTCCGTCAGGCGGGTTATGAAGTCGCGATCGATGACTTCGGTACCGGCTACTCGAACCTGCACAACCTCTACTCGCTGAACGTGGATATCCTGAAGATTGATAAATCGTTTATTGATACCTTAACGACCAACAGTACCAGCCACCTGATCGCCGAGCATATTATCGAGATGGCGCAGAGCCTGCGCCTGAAAACCATTGCGGAAGGGGTAGAGACGGCAGAGCAGGTGAGCTGGCTGTTGAAGCGCGGCGTCCAGTTTTGTCAGGGATGGCACTTCGCGAAAGCGATGCCGCCCCAGGAATTTATGACCTGGCAGCAGCAGCCTTTGCACTGAGAGTGATTAATTCAACTGGTGGCGATAGTCGCTCGGCGTACGGTCAAACTCGCGGCGAAACACGCGGGAAAAGGTTTGTTGCGACACATAGCCAAGATCCATCGCGATATCAAAAATGGGCCGCTGCGTTGAGCGTAGCGCCTGCGCTGCCAGCAGAAGTCTGCGCTGGCGAATGTACTCACCCAGCGTCTGATGCATGACCGTGCGGAACATTCTCTGTAAATACCATTTCGAATAGCCCGACTTTTTCGCGACCACATCAATGTTCAACGGTTGGTCGATATGGTCATCAATCCATTCAATAAGCGTCTGAATAATCTGCTGATGCGACATAAGGTTGCCCCTCTGTAGATACAACTATCTCGGTTAATTCGTCGTTTTCTCTGCGGGTGAGTATAATTCCTCAAGTTAACTTGAGGTAAAGAGGTTTTATGGAAAAGAGATTGCCGCGAATTAAAGCGCTTTTAACTCCCGGTGAAGTGGCGAAGCGAAGCGGCGTTGCGGTATCGGCGCTCCACTTCTATGAAAGCAAAGGGTTAATCAAGAGCATCCGTAACGGGGGTAACCAGCGTCGCTATACTCGCGACGTGCTCCGCTACGTGGCGATAATCAAAATTGCGCAACGAATCGGAATTCCCCTGGCCACGATCGGTGAGGCCTTTGGGGTACTGCCGGAAGGGCACACGCTGAGTCCGAAAGAGTGGAAAGAGCTGTCGTCCCAGTGGCGTGAAGAGCTGGACAGGCGTATTCACACGCTGGTCGCTCTGCGTGACGAGCTGGATGGCTGCATCGGCTGCGGCTGCCTGTCGCGCAGTGACTGCCCGCTGCGTAACCCCGGGGACAAACTGGGCGAGCAGGGGACGGGGGCACGGCTGCTGGAAGAGGATTGAGATTGCGCGGCAAAAAGCACATAAAGAACTAAAGCGCCACATAAGGGCGCTTTAGTTTTTCCCGGTCTTTGTCTTTCACTCTATCCCGCTGGTTCACGGGAGGGTTTCCCCCGACGTCAGCACCCCTCAGTGTCGAGCTGGTTGGGGAGGTTCCGGATTGTGCTGACACTTTAATTTTATGCAAGCCCCGTTTTTTCGCCAGCGTCGCTGGCCGGTTTTTAGCCGAATTTTTTTCGCGGTGTTGTTCAATTTTCTATAGTTAAAAAGTATGAATAACAGGAGAAAGCCATGCTCACGGTACACCACCTTAACCAGTCGCGCTCACACCGCGCCATCTGGGCGCTGGAAGAACTCGGCCTGCCTTATGAGATCGTTCACTATCAGCGCCAAAAAAACATGCTGGCACCGGAGGCTCTCAAAAAGGTGCATCCGTTGGGTAAATCACCGGTTATCGAAGATAACGGGCTGATCCTTGCGGAGTCTGGCGCCATTCTGGAGTACCTGCAGGAAACTTACGATCCCGAGTCGCGGCTTAAGCCTTTAGATCCGGCGCATAAGGTGCAGTACCGCTTCTGGCTGCACTACGCGGAAGGATCGCTGATGCCGCTGTTGCTAATGAAGCTGGTCTTCAGCAGCCTCGGCAAACCGCCGGTGCCGTTTGGTATCAGAACCCTGGGGAAAGCGCTGGGGCAGGGGGTGCAGAAAGCGTACCTCAACCGCCAGCTGGAAACCCATGCGCGCTTTATTGAATCACATCTGGCTAAAAACAGCTGGTTTGCCGGGGATACGCTCAGCATGGCCGACATCCAGATGAGCTTTCCGATTTTTGCCCTGCTGGCGCGCGGCGGTATTAACAACCTGCCGCATATTCAGGCATGGAAAAGTAAGGTTGAGAACAGCCCTGGCTGGCAAAGAACTCTGGAGCAAGGGGGGCCGTTATCCATCCCGGGTGAGGATTAAATGTAAACAAATTGCGCATTGACGATAACGTTTGCGCATCCTCTGTTTATTTCTTCAGCGTCATAAGTGAATTTTAGCGAAAAACGATAAAGTTCAGTTGAAAAGGGCGGGGATTAGGCTAGATAATCGTTTGCCTTAATTTGACCACCCGTTTGTAAGCGCGGAGCTAAACGTTTGCTTTTTTTGTGACGCCCTTTCGTCGCAAACGCAACACAAGGATTTGACGTTTAGCTGGCAGTGGCGTCTCCACCTCGCTTACGGACTTCCTAAAAAACTCTCAGGGGATGTTTTCTATGTCTACGCCATCTGCGCGTACTGGCGGTTCACTTGACGCCATGTTTAAAATTTCGGCCCGCGGCAGCACCGTGCGTCAGGAAATCGTTGCCGGTTTGACAACGTTTCTGGCGATGGTTTATTCCGTCATCGTTGTGCCGGGCATGCTGGGCAAAGCGGGCTTCCCGCCAGCGGCTGTCTTTGTAGCGACCTGCCTTGTGGCCGGCGTGGGCTCTATCGTGATGGGCCTGTGGGCGAACCTGCCGCTGGCGATTGGTTGCGCCATCTCCCTGACCGCGTTTACCGCGTTCAGCCTGGTGCTGGGTCAGCACATCAGCGTACCGGTTGCGCTGGGCGCCGTGTTCCTGATGGGTGTGCTGTTTACCATTATTTCAGCGACCGGCATCCGTAGCTGGATCTTGCGCAACCTGCCGCAGGGCGTGGCGCACGGTACCGGCATCGGCATCGGCCTGTTCCTGCTGCTGATCGCCGCCAACGGCGTCGGCCTGGTCATCAAGAACCCGCTGGACGGCCTGCCGGTGGCGCTCGGCCATTTCGCCAGCTTCCCGGTGATCATGTCGCTGATCGGACTGGCGGTGATTATCGGTCTGGAAAAACTAAAAGTCCCGGGCGGCATTCTGCTGACCATTATCGGCGTGTCGATTGTGGGCCTGATTTTCGATCCGAACGTCCACTTCTCCGGCATTTTCGCCATGCCGTCGCTGAGCGATGACAAAGGCAACTCCCTGATTGGCAGCCTGGATATCGTTGGCGCGCTGAACCCGGTGATCCTCCCAAGCGTGCTGGCGCTGGTGATGACCGCCGTGTTTGACGCGACCGGTACTATTCGTGCGGTGGCCGGTCAGGCGAACCTGCTGGATAAAGACGGTCAGATTATTGACGGCGGCAAAGCGCTGACCACTGACTCCCTGAGCAGCGTCTTCTCTGGTCTGGTGGGTGCGGCGCCTGCGGCGGTGTACATCGAGTCCGCGGCGGGTACGGCGGCAGGCGGCAAAACCGGCCTGACGGCGATCACCGTCGGCGTGCTGTTCATGCTGATCCTGTTCCTCTCTCCGCTCTCGTACCTGGTTCCGGCGTACGCGACCGCGCCAGCGCTGATGTACGTTGGCCTGCTGATGCTGAGCAACGTGGCGAAAATCGACTTTGCGGATTTTGTGGACGCGATGTCTGGCCTGATTACCGCGGTCTTCATCGTACTGACCTGTAACATCGTGACCGGCATTATGATCGGCTTCGCGTCGCTGGTGATCGGTCGTCTGGTTTCCGGTGAATGGCGCAAGCTGAACGTTGGCACCGTTGTTATCGCCGTTGCGCTGGTGGCGTTCTACGCAGGCGGCTGGGCAATCTAAGTTGTCCTTTGATGCGAAAACGGGTGGCTCAGGCCGCCCGTTTTTATTTTCAGGACTCATCCTGTTGCCTTTTGCGTTACTCTGGGGAAGATAGAATAAAAGGCACGACGCCTTCCGGAGTACATAAGCAACACAGCAAACAGGGAACGCATGGAAATCTTCTTCACAATACTCATTATGACCCTTGTGGTCTCGCTATCCGGGGTGGTTACACGCGTACTGCCCTTTCAGGTCCCCCTGCCATTAATGCAAATTGCCATCGGCGCGCTGCTGGCGTGGCCGACGTTTGGCCTGCACGTGGAATTTGACCCCGAACTGTTCCTCGTGCTGTTTATTCCGCCACTGCTTTTTGCCGATGGCTGGAAAACGCCCACGCGCGAATTCCTTGAGCACGGGCGAGAGATCTTCGGCCTGGCGCTGGCGCTGGTGGTGGTCACCGTCGTCGGGATTGGTTTTCTGATCTACTGGACGGTACCGGGCATTCCGTTAATACCGGCTTTTGCGCTGGCCGCCGTGCTGTCGCCAACCGATGCCGTGGCGCTGTCCGGCATTGTGGGTGAAGGCCGTATTCCGAAGAAAATCATGGGGATTTTACAGGGTGAGGCGCTGATGAACGACGCCTCCGGCCTGGTCGCCCTGAAGTTTGCCGTGGCCGTAGCGATGGGTACGATGGTCTTTACCGTCGGCGGCGCAACGCTGGAATTCTTCAAGGTGGCGATTGGCGGTATTCTCGCAGGCTTCGTGGTGAGCTGGCTGTACGGCCGCTCGCTGCGCTTCCTCAGCCGCTGGGGCGGCGATGAACCCGCTACGCAGATCGTACTGCTGTTCCTGCTGCCGTTTGCCTCTTATCTGATTGCCGAACATATCGGCGTGTCGGGCATTCTGGCAGCGGTTGCGGCAGGGATGACCATTACCCGTTCCGGCGTAATGCGCCGCGCGCCGCTGGCCATGCGCCTGCGTGCAAACAGCACCTGGGCCATGCTGGAGTTTGTCTTTAACGGCATGGTGTTCCTGCTCCTGGGCCTGCAGCTGCCTGGCATTATGGAGTCCTCGCTGGTGGCGGCGGAGGCCGACCCGAACGTTGAGGTCTGGATGCTGTTTACCGACATCGTGCTGATTTACATGGCGCTGATGCTGGTGCGCTTCGGCTGGCTGTGGACGATGAAAAACTTCAGCGTCCGCTTCCTGAAGAAAAAACCGATGGAGTTCGGCTCGTGGACAACGCGTGAACTGCTGATTGCCTCTTTTGCGGGCGTACGCGGGGCGATCACCCTTGCCGGTGTGCTCTCCATTCCGCTGCTGCTGCCGACAGGCGATGTCTTCCCGGCACGCTACGAACTGGTCTTCCTGGCGGCGGGCGTGATTCTCTTCTCACTGTTTGTCGGCGTGATTATGCTGCCGATCCTGCTGCAGCATATTGATGTCGGCGATTCGACCCAGCAGCACAAGGAAGAGCGCATTGCGCGCGCAGCCACCGCCGAAGTGGCCATTGTCGCCATTCAGAAAATGGAAGAGCGTCTGGCCGCAGATGCGGAAGAGAACATCGACAATCAGCTGCTGACGGAAGTGAGTTCCCGGGTGATTGGTAACCTTCGTCGCCGCGCGGACGGGCGTAACGATGTGGAAAGCTCGCTGCAGGAGGAGAACCTGGAACGCCGGTTCCGCCTGGCGGCGCTGCGCTCAGAGCGTGCCGAACTGTATCACCTGCGCGCCACGCGCCAGATCAGCAACGAGACGCTGCAAAAGCTGCTGCACGATCTGGACCTGCTGGAAGCGCTGTTGATAGAGAATCAGTAGCGCTGTTTTGCCGGGTGGCGGCTTCGCCTTACCCGGCCTACGGTTCGAACGTAGGCCGGTAAGCGCCACCGGGCACTATTCAGACCGCACCCAAAACCCCTCACAACACTGCAGCCACGCCTGCGCGCTCTGCGACAAATAGACCCCTTCACGCCAGATCATCCCTAACTGCCAGTGCAGATCGCTCTCCAGTGGGATCCAGCGCAGCGTGTTTTTATCCAGACGCTCGCAAATCGGCTGCGGCAGAATGGCAATCCCCACGCCGGCCTGCACCATCGCCGCCAGGAAATCCCACTGTCCGCTGCGTACCGCAATGCGTGGCTTGACGTTATGCTGGTTAAACAGCGTCATCAGCTGGCGGCTGAGAGCGAAGTCTTCGTTGTAGATCAGCAGAGGATGCTCGCCGAGCAGTTCAGGCTTCACCGAGTCTAACTTCAGCCAGTCGCCGGAGCGGGGAACCAGCACGCACAGCGGGTGGCTAAAGAGCGGAAGCGTCGCCAGGCCGCTCTCTTCCTCAACGGGGAGGGCAGTCATGGCCACGTCGAGCTCGCCGTTAGTGACGGCCTGCTGGACGGTTAACCCGCCGAACTCCGAAATCTTCAGCTCTACGCCGGGATAGCGCTGGCGAAACAGGCTAATCGGCCCGGCCATCATCATCCCCACCATCGGTGGAATGCCGAGGCGAAGCACTCCTTTGGTCAGATGATTAATATCGTCCAGCTCTGCTTTCAGCTGGCGGAACTCCGCCAGAATCGCCAGCCCACGCTCGAACACCACGCGTCCGGTGTCGGTCAGCAGCAGCTTGCGCCCGTCGCGGATCAGCAGGGTACAGTTCAGTTCATCTTCGAGGTTTTTCAGCATCTTGCTGATGGTGGGCTGGGTAACAAACAACTTCTCCGCTGCGCGGGTAAAACTTTGCTGACGAACCACTTCGACAAAATAGCGCAGCGTTCTTATGTCCATGATTATTCCTCGAAACTATACCTTTGATGATTTTAATTCATTTCAGTCCACACCGTGCGCTCACTATACTGGCGCCTCGTCTCATTTTTGAGGAAAACCCCCATGGCCTTGGCGTTAAGCCGTGTTACGCCTGCCGTTGTACAACGACTCCAGGTCCCGGTTCAGGTACTGCTCTACGCGGGACTGTTTGTTTTCGCCGAATATCTTGTCGGCTGGCTCCACCTGCCGCTGCCTGCCAACCTGGTGGGGATGCTGCTGATGCTGACGCTCATCCTCTGTCGCGTAATCCCCCTCAACTGGGTGCGCGCCGGGGCGCGCTGGCTGCTGGCGGAGATGCTGCTGTTCTTTGTCCCTGCCGTGGTGGCGGTGGTGAACTATGCGCAGCTGCTGATGGTGGACGGCTGGCGCATCTTCGCGGTGATCGCGCTGAGTACGCTGATGGTGCTGGGAGCGACCGCCTGGGTCGTGGATAAAGTGTACCGGTTTGAAATCAGCAGGCACAAACATGACTAACTTTCAGATCAGCGTCCTGTGCCTGATTGCGACGCTCGGGATCTACTTTGCCAACAAGCGGCTGTATCGCCGTTTTCATGCCCTGCCGCTGATGCCGCTGGTCTTTACGCCGATCCTGCTGGTGCTGATGCTGGTCTTCGGTCATATCTCCTGGCAAAACTATATTGGTGAATCCCACTGGCTGCTGTGGCTGCTCGGCCCGGCGACCATCGCCTTTGCCGTGCCCGTTTACGACAACCTGGCGATTATCAAACGCCACTGGATGTCGCTCAGCGCAGGCGTGATTACCGCCACGGTGGTCGCGGTCTGTAGCTCCGTCTGGCTGGCGCGGCTGTTTACGCTGCCCGACGAAATTCAGCGCAGCCTGGCCGTACGCTCCGTGACCACGCCGTTCGCCCTGGCGGCGGCTAAACCCCTCGGCGGACAGCCGGACCTGGTGGCGCTGTTTGTGGTGGTGACGGGCGTCTTTGGGATGGCGGTGGGCGATATGCTCTTTCTGCGGCTTTCTATTCGGGAAGGAATGGCCAAAGGCGCGGGATTTGGCGCGGCGTCGCACGGCGCGGGCACGGCACGTTCCTATGAGCTGGGCCAGCAGGAGGGCGTTGTCGCGAGCCTGGTCATGATGCTGTCGGGCGTGGTGATGGTGCTGGTTGCGCCGCTGGTGGCGTGGGTGATGTTTTAAGCTCCCCGGCCAGAATGACCGGGGAGAAAGGCTTAGTGCGCGCGGCCCTGCTCAACGCCGAGACCGGTTTGTGAACGGATAAACTGGGCGCGGAATTTCTCACGCTCCAGGTTACCCTCCGGCGAATTGTCGGTTGCCGAGAAGACCCAGATACCGATAAACGCCACGGCAATAGAGAACAGCGCCGGGTATTCATACGGGAAGATGGCGCTGGCGTGACCGAGGATCTGCACCCAAATGGTTGGTCCCAGAATCATCAGGATCACCGCCGTCAGCAGCCCCAGCCAGCCGCCAATCATCGCCCCACGGGTGGTCAGTTTCGACCAGTACATGGAAAGCAGAATGATTGGGAAGTTACAGCTTGCCGCAATCGAGAAGGCCAGCCCCACCATAAAGGCGATGTTTTGCTTCTCGAACAGAATGCCCAACAGAATCGCCACGACGCCCAGCACCAGCACGGTGATTTTCGAGACCTTCAGCTCATCGCGCTCGCTCGCGCCTTTGCGGAAGACGTTGGCGTAGAGGTCGTGCGACACCGCAGACGCCCCGGCCAGCGTTAAACCCGCAACCACCGCAAGAATGGTGGCGAAGGCTACGGCAGAGATAAAGCCGAGGAACAGGTTACCGCCCACGGCGTCCGCCAGATGCACCGCCGCCATGTTGTTACCGCCAATCAGCGCGCCCGCCGCGTCTTTAAACGCCGGGTTCGCCCCCACCAGCATGATCGCGCCAAAGCCGATGATAAAGGTCAGGATATAGAAGTAGCCCATGAAGCCGGTAGCGTAGAAGACGCTCTTGCGCGCTTCACGCGCATCGCTCACGGTGAAGAAGCGCATAAGGATATGCGGCAGACCCGCCGTGCCAAACATCAGGCCCAGACCGAGCGACAGGGCCGATATCGGGTCTTTCACCAGCCCGCCCGGGCTCATAATGGCTTCCCCTTTCGGGTGGACCGCCATCGCTTCGGTGAACAGGTTATTGAAGCTGAACCCGACGTGCTTCATCACCATAAAGGCCATAAAGCTGGCGCCGAACAGCAGCAGAACGGCTTTGATGATCTGCACCCAGGTGGTGGCGAGCATGCCGCCGAACAGCACGTACATCACCATCAGCACGCCCACCAGCACTACCGCGATGTGGTAGTTCAGGCCGAACAGCAGTTCGATCAATTTACCCGCGCCGACCATCTGCGCAATCAGGTACAGCGCCACCACCACCAGCGAGCCGCAGGCGGAGAGGGTGCGAATCGGCCCCTGCTTCAGGCGATACGAGGCCACGTCGGCGAAGGTATAGCGGCCCAGATTGCGCAGGCGCTCGGCAATCAGGAACAGAATGATCGGCCAGCCGACGAGGAAGCCGAGAGAGTAGATCAGGCCATCATAGCCGGAGGTGTACACCAGCGCGGAGATCCCGAGGAACGAGGCGGCGGACATAAAGTCACCCGCAATCGCCAGCCCGTTCTGGAAGCCGGTAATATTGCCGCCTGCGGTGTAGTAATCGTTACGGGAGCGCACGCGTTTCGACGCCCAGTAAGTGATATACAGCGTCAGCACCACGAAAATCAGGAACATCACAATCGCCTGCCAGTTGGTTGGCTGGCGCTGTACCTCGCCGGTAATCGCATCTGCCGCGTGGGCGGCAAAGGGAAGCGTGGCGGCGAGCGCCGTCAGAATTCTCTTCATGATGCTTTTACCTCTTGCAGTACCGCTTTATTAAGGCGATCGAATTCACCGTTCGCGCGCCAGACGTAAACGCCGGTCAGCACAAATGAAATCACGATTACGCCAATGCCAATCGGAATACCGCGCGTCACGCTGGTGCCCTCGTGCAGCGGGGTGCCCAGCCAGTGCGGCGCAAAGGCGATCAGCAGAATAAAGCCGACATAGATAATCAGCATGATGATGGAAAGGGTGAAGGCAAACCGTTGCCGCTTATCGACGAGCTCCCTGTAGTGCGCACTATTCTCTATCTGCTGACAAATATGGTCATTCATCACAGAGTCTCCAAAGGTAAGGTTGGTTTGTTTTTATCCCCTCTCCCCTATGGGGAGAGGGTGAGGGGAGAGGGAGAAAACACTAGGAAGGCATTGCGATGGCCTGCTTCTCTTCGAGCAGTTTTTCCACCACGCCAGGATCCGCGAGCGTTGAGGTATCACCGAGGTTGCTGGTGTCCCCTGCCGCGATTTTGCGCAAGATACGGCGCATGATTTTGCCGGAGCGGGTTTTCGGCAGCGAGTCGGTCCAGTGCAGCACGTCCGGCGTCGCCAGCGGGCCAATCTCTTTACGCACCCAGTTGCGCACCTCAGCATAGAGTTCTGGCGACGGCTCTTCCCCGTGGTTCAGGGTGACGTAAGCGTAAATTGCCTGGCCCTTGATGTTGTGCGGAATGCCGACAACGGCGGCTTCGGCAATCTTCGGATGCGACACCAGCGCCGATTCAATCTCAGCGGTGCCCAGACGGTGGCCGGAGACGTTCAGCACGTCGTCCACGCGTCCGGTGATCCAGTAATAGCCATCTTCATCACGACGCGCGCCGTCGCCGCTGAAGTACATGTTTTTAAAGGTCGAGAAGTAGGTCTGCTCGAAGCGATCGTGATCGCCGAACAGGGTACGCGCCTGACCCGGCCACGAGTCCGTGATCACCAGGTTGCCTTCGGTGGCCCCTTCCAGCGGGTTGCCTTCGTTATCCACCAGCGCAGGCTGTACGCCGAAGAACGGACGCGTTGCCGAGCCCGCTTTCAGCTGAGTGGCGCCCGGCATCGGGGTGATCATAAAGCCGCCGGTTTCGGTCTGCCACCAGGTGTCCATGACCGGGCATTTCTCGTTGCCGATTTTCTTCCAGTACCACTCCCAGGCTTCCGGGTTGATGGGCTCACCCACGGAACCGAGGATGCGCAATGAAGAGCGGTCAGTGCCTTCGATGGCTTTATCGCCTTCTGCCATTAATGCGCGGATCGCCGTTGGCGCGGTGTAGAGAATATTGACCTGATGCTTGTCGACCACCTGACACATCCGCGCCGGAGTCGGCCAGTTCGGTACGCCCTCAAACATCAGCGTCGTTGCGCCACAGGCCAGCGGGCCGTACAGCAGGTAGCTGTGTCCGGTAACCCAGCCCACGTCGGCGGTACACCAGTAGATGTCGCCCGGATGGTAATCAAAGACGTATTTGAAGGTGGTGGCCGCGTAGACCAGATAGCCGCCGGTGGTGTGCAGCACGCCTTTCGGCTTACCGGTCGAGCCGGAGGTGTAAAGAATGAAGAGCGGATCTTCTGCGTTCATCTCTTCAGGCTGATGCTGGTCGCTCGCTTTTTCAATCAGGTCGCTCCACCACAGGTCACGCCCCTCGTTCCAGTCGATTTTGCCGCCGGTACGCTTAAGGACGATGACGTTGCTGACCGTTTTGACGTTCGGGTTTTTCA
This sequence comes from Enterobacter sp., assembly GCF_977039595.1. Classification (NCBI taxonomy): domain Bacteria; kingdom Pseudomonadati; phylum Pseudomonadota; class Gammaproteobacteria; order Enterobacterales; family Enterobacteriaceae; genus Enterobacter; species Enterobacter sp. The sequence continues at coordinate 37,515 of NZ_CDRQYH010000017.1, read as the reverse complement.
GCGCTTCGTCGACGTTTTTCTTCAGGGGGATTCCGCGTCCGGCGCGCACGCCTTCATCGGCGGTGATCACCAGTTTTGAACTGGAATCGACAATACGGCCCGCAACCGCTTCTGGTGAGAAACCGCCAAAGATAACGGAGTGGATCGCACCAATACGCGCGCAGGCCAGCATAGCTACAGCCGCTTCCGGCACCATCGGCATATAGATAGCGACCACATCGCCTTTTTTAATGCCTTTTTCCAGCAGGACGTTGGCGAAGCGGCACACGTCGCGGTGCAGCTCTTTATAGGTAATGTGTTTGCTCTGGGAGGCATCATCGCCTTCCCAGATAATCGCCGTCTCGTTTCCGCGCTCGGCAAGGTGACGATCAAGGCAGTTCGCCGCCAGGTTCAGGGTGCCATCTTCATACCATTTAATGGAGACATTGCCGGGCGCAAAGGATGTATTCTTCACCTTCTGGTAAGGTTTGATCCAGTCAAGGATATGACCCTGCTCACCCCAGAAGGTGTCCGGGGCGGTGATAGATTGCTGATATTTCTCGTGGTACTGCTCCGGGGTGATCAGGCAACGGTCCGCAATATTTGCGGGAATGTCATGTTTGTGTATTTGGCTCATGGCTTTTTTTCTCCTTGTAAGATGTTAATAATATGTCGCAAAAACGTTAATTGTAGGGGCTTTACAAGCTTTGTTTATTATTTGGGCTGCAGATCACGCATTGTTTGAAGAGTATGAAAATTGAGCGAATGAATCTTTGAAGGAAAATAATTTATGCTGACGATTATTCACATTTATGTTTAAAAAAGCGTTTTTATAACAAAAGGTTATTTATCAGAATTAGAACAAACTGCCGTCATCGTCGCTTTTGTGAGTGAAACGCGTCGTTCTTTAAGGCTTGCGCAACAGGTCGCGCAAATGATACTCATACGCCGCGTTAAAAAATCCCATAAACCAACGCAACACAATTCATACCCTTTCAGTATGTCTCCATATTCATGCAGTTTGAGTGAATAAGGCGCTTCATTGAGGAAGTCAGTTTCTATGAAAAACGTTAAAGTCAGCCTTGCCTGGCAGATCTTAATCGCCCTTGTGCTGGGCATCTTGCTGGGCAGTTACCTTCACTATCACAGCGACAGCCGCGAATGGCTGATTGCGAACCTGCTCTCACCGGCAGGGGATATCTTCATTCATCTGATCAAGATGATTGTGGTTCCGATTGTGATCTCGACGCTGGTGGTCGGTATTGCGGGCGTCGGCGATGCGAAGCAGTTAGGTCGTATTGGTGCAAAAACCATTATCTATTTCGAAGTGATCACTACGGTTGCGATCATTCTTGGTATCACTTTGGCGAACGTGTTCCAGCCGGGTTCCGGGATCGATATGTCGCAGCTGGCAACGGTGGATATTTCGAAATACCAAAGTACGACCGCTGACGTGCAGAGCCATGCGCATGGCCTGATGGGCACAATCCTGTCGCTGGTGCCGACCAACATCGTGGCGTCGATGGCGAAGGGCGAAATGCTGCCGATCATCTTCTTCTCGGTACTGTTTGGTCTGGGGCTCTCTTCTCTGCCCGCGACGCACCGTGAACCGCTGGTGACCGTGTTCCGCTCTATCTCCGAGACCATGTTTAAAGTGACCCACATGGTGATGCGTTACGCGCCGGTAGGGGTGTTTGCGCTTATCGCCGTCACCGTGGCGAACTTCGGTTTTGCCTCCCTGTGGCCGCTGGCGAAGCTGGTGATCCTGGTGCACTTCGCCATCCTGTTCTTCGCACTGGTGGTGCTGGGCATCGTGGCGCGTCTGTGCGGGCTGAGCATCTGGATCCTGATTCGTATCCTGAAAGATGAGCTGATTCTGGCCTACTCTACGGCAAGCTCTGAGAGCGTGCTGCCGCGTATTATTGAGAAGATGGAAGCCTACGGCGCGCCTGCCTCTATTACCAGCTTCGTGGTGCCGACCGGTTACTCCTTTAACCTGGATGGTTCGACGCTGTACCAGAGTATCGCCGCTATCTTTATTGCTCAGCTGTACGGCATTGACCTGTCGCTGTGGCAGGAGATCGTCCTGGTACTGACGCTGATGGTGACGTCTAAAGGTATCGCAGGCGTACCGGGCGTTTCGTTCGTGGTGCTGCTGGCGACGCTGGGCAGCGTAGGCATTCCGCTGGAAGGTCTGGCCTTTATCGCCGGTGTGGACCGTATCCTCGACATGGCGCGTACGGCGCTGAACGTGGTGGGTAATGCGCTGGCGGTGCTGGTTATCGCCAAGTGGGAACACAAATTCGATCGTAAAAAGGCGCTGGCGTATGAACGCGAGGTGCTGGGTCGTTTTGATAAGACTGCTGACCAGTAATGTAACGTTGTCTCCCTCTCCCCTTTGGGGAGAGGGTTAGGGTGAGGGGATTTTATTCCCCGCTCAACGCATCAAACTCTTCGCACCCCGTATCAAACCCTTCCGTACAGCTCAGGTTCAACCAGTACAGTGCTTTCTGTTTATTGGGCGTGATAAAGCCTTTCTCACCCTGCCTGAACAGCATCCCAGCCCAATACTCGGCATAGCCGGTACGCGAAAGGGCTGAACTCCGCTTGAACCACGAGGCAGCCTGCACGTCATCCTGCGCTACCTCGACGCCGTTGGCATAAATCAGCCCCAGGAGCAGTTGGGCATCGACCGCAGAGTCGCTGTCGATATCTTCGGTCGCCGTTTGCAGCAGTCTGATGGCCTGGGGATAGTCAGTTTTCCCCGCCTGAGTATTCACCAGAATGCGCGCCAGCATGATCGCACCGCGTTTGCTGCCAGCAATGTTTGCCTGTTGGGCCAGGGCTTTGGCCTGTGCGTAATCACCTTGCGTAAAGAGGATTTGCGAGAGCAACCCCATGGCGTCGACATCGCCGCCTTTCGCGGCTTTCTCGGCCCACTGCGCGGCCTGCTTGCTGTCGCCGGAGCTGAAGTACGTATCGGCAAGATAATACTGGGCACGCGCATCACCGGCTTCGGCCTGTTGTCGATACTGGCTGCCTATCTCATCCGCGCGGGCGAAGGACGTAAAAAACAATAACAACAGAAAAATGGCTTTCATGGATTCTTATCATCTGGGTACACGCCGCGCAGTATAATCGCGGGCGCAAAAGAAAAAAATGGGTGCATTAAGACCTCAGCATCCTACAAGCCGGGCGGAACCGTTGTTCCGCCCGTAGAGATTAGCCTGCGTTGCAGGCTAATTTTGCCGCCACCTCCTGATGCTTACTCTTTATTGAGAACTCGCAGAGCTTACCGCGAGTAATAAAGGTAAAAATCACTATCGTCAGGCAAACAATAAAGACGATGCCTAACGCAGTTTTTAATGGCGTCATGCCTTTTACTCCTTGTCAAAAAAAGAATAAGAGGCTACTCTCAACCTGTTGGTTGTTGAGGGGTAGCCTCGGGTGAATGAAAATTTCCCGGGGCTTTCCACTTTCTGTCCCTCAACAATGCTCAAGACAGAAAGTCTTAAGCACCCGCCGAACATCTTATCCCTCTGAATTAAAATGCAAAGATGTAATTCTATTCTGCGTAAATTACATTATTTCTGCGAGCCGCTTTCCAGAATAATAATTTATATTTCTTATGAATTAATCGAAAATAAAAAAGGAGTGAATATATCACTCCCTTTATTCAGCGATGAATTAACGGCTTCAACCCATTGCGCTTTCGCGCAGTCGGGCTTTCAGCTTGTTATATTCATCGATCACGTACTGTTCCGCCGCGTGCTGATCCGCAATCGGCTCAACGTTAACGGCGCAGTATTTATACTCCGGCGTTTTGGTTATCGGGCTTAAGTTCTCTGTTACCAGCTCGTTGCAGGCACCAATCCACCACTGGTAGGTCATATAGACCGCCCCTTTGTTTGGACGATCGCTGACCTGCGCACGGGTGATGATCCGCCCTTTGCGCGAGTTCACCCACACCAGCGCTTCATCCTCAATACCGAGCCGTTCCGCATCGGCGGTGTTGATCTGCGCGTAGCCCGGTTCATCCGCCAGCGCCGCCAGCGCGGCGCAGTTTCCGGTCATCGAGCGGCAGGAGTAATGGCCCACTTCACGTACGGTGGAGAGCACCATCGGATACTCGTCGGTGAGTTTATCGATCGGCGCGACCCAGTCGCAGGTGAAGAACTGCGCCAGCCCGTTCGGGGTGTCGAATTTCTCCTTAAAGAGATAGGACGTGCCTTGATCGGCCTCTGACTCATCCCTGCACGGCCACTGGATGTACCCCAGCTCACCCATTTTTTCATAGGTGGCGCCGTAGAAGTCCGGACACAGGCTGCGCAACTCGTCCCAGATCTCCTGGGTGTTGTTGTAGTGCATCGGGTAGCCCATGCGGGTGGCGATTTCGCTGATGATCTGCCAGTCCGTTTTCAGATCCCACTTCGGCTCGACCGCCTTAAAGAAGCGCTGGAAGCCGCGGTCCGCCGCCGTATAGACGCCTTCATGCTCGCCCCAGGAGGTCGACGGTAAAATCACATCCGCCGCCGCCGCAGTTTTGGTCATGAAGATATCCTGGACAATCACCAGCTCCAGATCCTCAAACCCTTTACGCACTGCAGAAAGCTCGGCGTCGGTCTGAAGCGGATCTTCACCCATGATGTAGGCCGCACGCACTTCGCCATGCGCCGCGCGGTGCGGCAGCTCGCTGATGCGATACCCGGTGTGTTCCGGCAGGCTTTCCACGCCCCAGGCCTTCGCGAATTTGGCGCGGTTTTCCGGAAACTTCACGTACTGGTAGCCCGGATAAGTATCCGGCAGCGCGCCCATATCGCAGGCGCCCTGCACGTTATTCTGACCACGCACCGGGTTCACGCCAACGTGGGCTTTACCCAGATTACCGGTCAGCATCGCGAGGCTGGTGAGCGAGCGCACGGTTTCCACGCCCTGGTAGAACTGGGTTACGCCCATACCCCAGAGAATGGCGGCGGTTTTTGCCCCGGCATACATTCTGGCCGCCTGACGAATCTCCTGCGCGCTGACGCCGGTTATCGCTTCGACGGATTCAGGCGTATAGCCCTCGACTATTTTCTTATACTCTTCAAAGCCTTCTGTACGGGCCGCGACAAACGCCTGGTCGTACAGGCTCTCCTCAATGATGACGTGTCCCATTGCATTCAACAGCGCGATGTTCGAGCCGTTTTTCAATGCAATGTGCATATCCGCAATGCGCGCGGTTTCAATTTTGCGCGGATCGCAGACGATGATTTTCGCCCCATTCTGTTTAGCGCGAATAACGTGGTTCGCGACGATAGGGTGAGAATCCGCCGGGTTATAACCAAAGATGAAGACGAGATCGGTATTATCTATCTCGTTGATGGCATTACTCATTGCGCCGTTACCGACCGACTGGTGCAGACCTGCAACCGATGGGCCGTGTCAGACGCGAGCGCAGCAGTCGACGTTATTGGTACCAATAACGGCGCGCGCGAATTTTTGCATCACATAGTTGGTTTCATTTCCCGTCCCGCGGGAAGAGCCGGTAGTCTGGATGGCATCCGGGCCATACTTGGCCTTGATGGCGCTCAGGCGCGTGGCGACGTAATCCAGCGCCTCGTTCCAGGAGACGGCTTCCAGCTTGCCGCCGCGCTCGCGGCGGATCATAGGGGTTTTCAGGCGCGGGGTGAGGATTTGGGTATCGTTAATAAAATCCCAGCCGTAGTAACCTTTCAGGCACAGCGTGCCCTGGTTGGTTTTCCCCTGTGCGGCCTCCGCCCGGACGATTTTGCCGTTATCGACCACCAGGTGGATCTTGCAACCTGAGGCACAATAAGGGCAAACCGTGACGACTTTTTTCATCAGTCTGCTCCAGTTAATCGAATCGTTCGCACCCACTATGCAGCTTCTATGCCATGTTTTTTGTATGGGTATCCCCTGACTTTACGGCCCATCCGGGGTGAAAACCCTGACAAAAAGCAGCCAATCGTCAAAATTGACGTGTCGACAGGGCGGCGGATGTGACATGGGTTGAATTTCCGTCACTGAAAAAACCTTTTGACTGGAGCCGACGGCAGAATAGTTCAGACTTAACATAATCCCCTGACGGAAGCATACGATGAAACCGGCGATTCTGGTGGTTGATGACGATACGGCAGTCTGCGAACTGCTTCAGGACGTGCTGAGCGAGCACGTCTTTAGCGTGCTTGTCTGCCATAACGGCCAGGATGCGCTGCGCCAGGTGCAGCAGGAGCCGAATATCGCGCTTGTGCTGCTGGATATGATGCTGCCGGATATCAACGGCCTGCAGGTTCTGCTGCAGCTGCAAAAGCAGCGCCCGGCGCTACCGGTTGTGATGCTAACCGGGCTGGGGAGTGAGTCAGACGTGGTGGTGGGGCTGGAGATGGGGGCCGACGATTATATTGCCAAACCGTTCAACCCGCGCGTGGTGGTTGCCCGCGTGAAAGCGGTGCTGCGCCGTACGGGTGTGCTGGCGGCGGAAGCTCCCGCAGCACCCGTCGCGGGCATTGCGTTTAACGGATGGACGCTAGATACCACCCGCTGCGAGCTGAGCGATCCGCAGCGTAATCCCGTGCCCTTAACCCAGGGCGAGTACGGCCTGCTGCTGGCGCTCACGCAAAATGCCCGTCGTGTGCTGAGCCGTGACAGGCTGCTCGAGCTGACCCACAGCGAAAGCGCCGACGTGTTCGACCGCACGATTGACGTGCTGATCATGCGCCTGCGCCGGAAAATAGAGGCTAATCCGCATCAGCCCGCGCTCATCAAAACCATTCGCGGGCTGGGTTACGTGTTTGCCACCGACGTGAGCCGGCCCGAGCAGGCGGCATAAGGCTTACGTTATTGCCGGAACAATGATGGCGGCAAAAATTGCGATGATGCACAGATACTTGAGGGCGTAATAGGCCTTACGGTTTCTTTTTTTCAGACGCTGCCCCCGCTCGCGGCCCGCATGAACGTATTTAAAAATGCGGTTTATGCCGCCGGTGCTGTCATTCTCGTCATTCGGTGAGCTGGCTGCAGACATCAGCGTGGTCCCCACCCAATGGTTAACCGCCTGCGCCCAGCGCCATTTCATCGGACGCTCAATATCGCAGAAGAGAATAATGCGCGTTTGATCCGATTTATTCTCTGCCCAGTGGACGTAGGTCTCATCAAAAATAACGGCTTCACCATCCCGCCAGCTATGGCGCTGCCCGTCGACTTCAATAAAGCAGCGGTCGTCATTCGGTGTGAATAAGCCCAGATGGTAACGAACCGAGCCCGCGTACGGGTCCCGGTGCTTGCCAAGCTTTGCACCCGCCGGAAGCTCGGCAAACATGGCCGCCTTCACCGAGGGGATTTCACTCACCAGCCGGGTCGTCACCGGGCATAAAGACTGCGCGGAGGGATGGGCATCGGCATACCATTTCAGGTAAAACCGTTTCCAGCCGCGTTTAAAAAAGGTGTTAAAGCCGGCGTCGTTATTATTTTCCGCCGCCTTAATATGGTGCTGCAAACGCAGCGCCTCTTCGCGAATAATCAGCCAGTTTTCCGTCAGCTTATTTAATTCAGGAAAACGTTCTGTTTCAAAGAAAGGCTGCCTGGCGGGCAGGGAAGAAAAAGCCGTCATAAACATATTGATGGGCGCCATGAACGTCGAATGGTCGAAGAGCTGACGAGAAAGCGTCTGTTTTTCTTTGCCGCGTGAATGCGCATAAATAACGCTGATAATGAAAATACCGATGATGATGGCTGCGAACATTTTTCCCTTGTCCTCTTTCTATCTCATTTCGGAAAAGCGTGCGGACAGAGTGCTGCCCACGCCGAATATGCCAGATGGAGAGAGTGTAGTTCGGAGATGTAAAATTCATAGATCTGTAATGAAAAATCGCAATTATTGTTAAATTAAACACTCTCGCGAATAAACGCCTGCAGCTCGGCCAGCGTTTTTGCGCCATCAATCGCATTGGCGGCCAGCAGGCTTGCTCGCGCGCAGGCGTGTGCCAGATAAATACTCTCTGTTAGCGGCAGCGATTCATGGCAGCCGTATAAAAAGCCTGCGCAAAAGGCATCGCCCGCGCCGACGCTGCCGATAATCTCTTCCTGCTCCAGCATCCATGACGGGATCCAGCGACCCTCTTCACCATGTGCTTCTCCCCATGCTCCTTCCGGACAGTGGATCACCACCCGCTGGCGTACCCCGGCCGCCAGCAGCTGCGCCGCGGCGTCGGCGATATGGGCAACGTGCGGGGCGTCGTTTTCGTCACGCATTGTCAGGCCGCTAAACTCACCGGCCTCCAGCTCGTTAATTACCAGATAGTCGAGATGTCGCAGGGCAGGGAGCACCAGCGGCTGATAGCGCGGGTCGCCCTTGCGGGAAACCAGATCGAGCGACGTTTCATACCCCTGGTCACGCATCTGCGCCAGCAGCCGCGCGCTGCGGGTGCCAAATTCGTCATCGGGCATATCCAGGCTGTCGAGCAGCAGGAGATAGCCGAGATGGAAGATCTTCATCGATCCGTCTAAGCGATCGAAGGCGGGTAGATCCAGCAGGCGGTTGGCCCCCGGCGAGTGGAAAAAGGTGCGCTGTCCGCTGGGATCGGTCATCACCTGCGACATGGAGGTTGGCGCAAATGTGGTGCGCTGAACGCGCTGGCGGTTGACGTGGTACTGGTCGAGCATTGCCAGAATGTAGTCCCCGTCGCCATCTTCGCCAATCAGCCCCACCGCCTGCAGCGGCAGGCCAACGTGCATTTTCGCCAGCGTCAGCAGGACGTTGAGCGGCGCGCCGCCGGTTGAGCGTTCGCTGTGGGTGATTTCCGCCAGCCAGCCGCGCTCCGGCCACTGCACGATCTGGTGGACGTGGTCCACCAGCATATTGCCTGCGGCGATGATGCCTTTACGTTCCATTATGCCTGCCCCGCGCTGCCGAAGATGCGCATCTGTTCGGCGACCGTATCCGTAATCGCCTCTTCTATCCCCAGCAGCAGCTCGGCAAACTCGTCGTACAGCGGCTGGCGGTTAGCCATGCGCTGCTCCACGGCGGCGAGCGCGGCCTGCGACATCCCGGTATAGAAATTGATTTTATGAATGCCCAGCTCAATGGCGCGGCGGAAGTCAGCATCGCTAATCCCGGAGCCGCCGTGTAAAACCAGCGGCAGCCCCGTCTGCTGGCGAATGGCGTCCAGGCGCGGGAAATCGAGCTTCGGCTCGCCTTTATACTTGCCGTGCGCGTTGCCGATGGCGACGGCCAGCGCGTCGATGCCGGTTGAATCAACAAATTCGCGCGCCAGTTGCGGATCGGTGAAGAAGGCTTCATCCGCATGTCCGTAAAGCGCGCCGCCTTCATCGCCACCGACCGCGCCCAGCTCCGCCTCCACCGACACGCCGACCGCGTGGCACATTTTCACCACTTCCCGCGTCTGGCGGATGTTTTCCTCGTAGCTCAGCGTAGAGCCGTCGAACATCACCGAGCTGAACCCTAAGCGCAGGGCGTGCACGACGGCGTCAAAATGCAGGCCGTGGTCGAGGTTGAGCACCACGGGAATATCGTGACGGGCGGCTTCGAACTTAACCGCTTCGACAAGAGAATCCAGCGACACGTACTTAAAATGCACTTCGGCGATGTTGATGATAAACGGCGAGCGTTCCTGCTTTGCGGCGGCGAACAGCGCGCGCAGGAAGTGGGAGTCGAGCACGTTAAACGCGCCCAGCGCGTAGCGGTGCTGTCTGGCGTGCGCAAGACCGTCGGCAAGAGAAATTAATGGCATTATTTACCCCTTATATCCGAAACAGGTTGTACTCGTTGCACAGCACCAGCAGCGCCGGTTCGTCTTCTTCTATGTTGTTATAGCGGGCAACGGGCTGCAAAAAGTGGTTGTCGTGTTCATCGTCATTGACCGAGGACACTTCCCCGACCAGCACGTCACCGAAGCCGCGTTCGCCCCAGAAACTGTGGTAAAGACCGGGCGTCAGGCAGATGCTTTCCCCGGGCAGCAGGCGCAGCTGGCTGCCGGGAGCGTGGGTCTGACGGCAGCCGTCGACGGTGACCGTCACGTCGGTGTTTTCCGTCTCTTCATGCGCCCCGGCATTCCATAACTCAATAATCAGATTACCGCCGCCCCGGTTGATGATGTCTTCGCGCTTGCGCCAGTGAAAATGCATCGGCGTGACCTGGCCGTCTCGAACGTGCATGATTTTTTCGGCATAGCATTTTTCATAAGGTACGCCGTTGGGCGAGCCGTTGCGCAGGGTAAACAGCGTCAGGCCCTCTGCGGCAAAGCTGTTGCCGCCGAACGCCGTCACGTCCCAGCCGAGCTTGAGATCGAACACTTCCTGCCACGCGGCCTGGTCAAGCTGCTGCCATTTTGTTGGCGGAAAGCTGGCAAAAGGCGGGAGATGCACGTCGTGCATGGAAAAGAACTGTCGCGTGTGGCCGAGAATTTCATTGATGTCGGAGCGTTTCATGGGGACTCCTTGAAAACAGTTCCCTCTCCCTGCGGGAGAGGGAAAAGGATCATTTAACCGTCCACCCCTTATACGTGCCGACGTTCTTTTTATCGATCATCGTCACCGGGATCAGCACAGGCTCTTTCGGCGCAGGTTTGCCCTGAAGAATGTCATAGCCGATCTCCACCGCTTTTGCCGCCATAACCTGCGGATCTTGCGCCGGGGTCGCGACAAACAGGGAGTTTTCGCGCTTCAGCGCTTCCTCACCGTCCGGGCTGCCATCCACGCCGACAATAAAGAACTCATTGCGCTGCGCCTGCTTCGCGGCCAGATCGGCGCCGATCGCGGTCGGATCGTTAATCGCAAACACGCCGTCGATCTTCGGATTGGCCGCCAGCAGGGAGGTCATGACTTCCAGACCGCCTTCACGACTGCCCTTGGCGTTCTGGTTATCCGAGAGCACCTTGATATCCGGATGTTTTTTGAACTCCGTCTGGCACCCTTCCACGCGGTTTTGCACCGCAGAGACCGGCGGCCCGTTGATGATCACCACGTTGCCTTTCCCTTTCAGACGGTCGGTAATGTACTTACAGGCCATCTCACCCGCCTGGGTGTTATCGGAGGTGATGGTGGCATCCGCCCCTTCAGCCGCTACGTCAACCGCCACGACCACGATCCCGGCGTCCTTCGCGCGCTTCACCGCCGGGCCGATCCCTTTGGAGTCCGCGGCGTTGAGGATGATCATGTCCACCTTCGCGGCGATGAAGTTGTCGATCTGCGCCACCTGCTGGCCCAGATCGTAACCGCTGGAGACCAGCGTCACCTTGACGTTATCCCCCGCCAGCTTGCGCGCTTCCAGCTCGGCACCTTTGGTGATCTGCACGAAGAACGGGTTGGCCAGGTCACCCACCGTCACGCCAATGGACTTCAGATCTTTTGCCTGCGCAAACGGCGTTGCGGCAAGCAGCGCGCCAGCACAGAGCGCGGTTACTAAGGGTTTCAAACGCATCTTGTCTTCCTCACTCGTAGGGTATTGTTGTTATGCACTTTGATGGTGTCGGGTACGGTATTTGTCGATCAGCACCGCAATGATGATCACCGCCCCTTTGATCACCAGCTGCCAGAAGTAGGAGACGCCCATCAGCGTCATGCCGTTGTTGAGGGTAGCGATGATCAATGCGCCGACCAGCGTGCCGGTGATCGTGCCGATCCCGCCGACAAAGCTGGTGCCGCCGAGGATCACCGCCGCAATTGCATCCAGCTCGTAACCCGTGCCGAGGTTGCCGTTAGCGCTGTACAGGCGTGAGGCGCTCATGACGCCGCCGAGGCCGGAGAGCAGGCCGCTCATGCCGTAGACAAACAGCAGCACCAGCCAGACCTTGATGCCCGTTAAGCGCGCCGCCTGCATGTTGCCGCCCACGGCGTAGATGTGAACGCCGAGCGTGGTGCGGCGCAGGATGAACCAGCACACCGCAATGACCGCAAGGGCAATGACAACCAGCCAGGGGATCGGGCCGAGATAGTTATTGCCGATCCACTCGAAGTTGATGTTGGAGTTAATGACCGTCGTGCCGTCGGCCAGCAGATAGGCCGCGCCGCGCAGCGCCGTATAGGTGCCGAGCGTGACGATAAAGGGCGGCAGCCCGGCAAAGGCCACCAGCGCGCCGTTGAACAGGCCCAGCACCATGCCGAGCATTAGCGCGGCCGGAATGGACAGACCGGCGAATTCGGGAATGAGCGACACCACCATCGCCGCCACCGCCGTGGTGCCGAGAATCGAACCCACGGAGAGGTCAATCCCGCCGGTCAGGATAATAAAGGTCATTCCCGCCGCCAGCACGATATTGATCGACGCCTGACGGGTGATGTTGAGCAGGTTGCTCTCGGTAAAGAAGTTGGGGGCGATAAAGCCAAATACCGCCACAATCAGGATAAGAATCGGCAGGATACCGACCGTTTGCATCAGATCGCTCATCAGCATTTTTTTTGCGGAGGCGGATTTCGCCACCTGCTGCGGACTGGTTGAATGTGTCATGGTTACACCGCCTGATGATGAGTGTCGTTTACGCCGGTTGCCAGCGTCATGATGTTTTCCTGAGAGATGTCGCGCCCGTGAAGTTCACCCGCAATGCTGCCTTCCCTCATCACGTACACCCGGTCGCTCATCCCCACCACTTCCGGCAGCTCGCTGGAGATCATTAAAATTGCCACCCCTTTGCGGGCCATCTGGTTCATGATGCGGTAGATCTCGCTTTTCGCGCCGACGTCCACGCCGCGCGTGGGTTCGTCCAGAATCAGAATGCGTGGGCCGATGGCGACCCAGCGGGAGATGAGCAGCTTCTGCTGATTTCCGCCGGACAGCCCGCCCGCGCGCACCTGCGAATGGGGCACGCGGATGTTGAGCAGGGCGATGGCGTCATCGGAAATCGACTGGGCTTTTTTGCGGTTTAACATACCGAAGGTCGCGTCGCGCTCCAGCGTCGCCATGGTGATGTTCTCCTGCGCCGCCAGCTCCAGAAACAGCCCCTGCTCCTTGCGGTTTTCGGTGAGAAAACCGATGCCGTTTTCGATGGCCGCGCGCGGCGAATGGATCACCACCGGCTCGCCGTCGACCTCAATCATGCCGCCCGTGGCTTTACGCACGCCGAAGATAAGCTGCGCCAGCTCGGAACGTCCGGCCCCGACCAGTCCCGCCAGCCCGACGATTTCGCCGGAACGCACCTGCAGGCTGCACGGCTGTACTTTTTTACCGTCGGTGAGGTGGTGGACGTTGAGACGCGGGCTGCCGAGGGGAATATCACGCTCCTTGTTGAACAGGTCGCTTAGCGGGCGGCCCACCATCATCTTCACCAGTTCCGACGCGTTCAGCTTGTCGCGCGTCAGGCTCCCGACGTACTGCCCGTCGCGCAGAACGCTGACGCGGTCAGAGAGTTCATAGACCTCCGCCATGCGGTGGCTGATATAGATGATCGCCATCCCTTCATCGCGCAGGCGCAAAATCAGTTCAAACAGGCGATGCGTTTCCCGTGAGGAGAGGGCGGCGGTGGGTTCATCCATCACCAGAATACGGCTGTTGCGGTGCAGCGCGCGGGCAATTTCCACCTGCTGCTGTTCGGCGATGGTCAGCTTCATCACCAGATCGGTGGCGCTGAACTGCGCGCCGAGGCGGTCAATCACCGCCTGCGCCTGGGCTGCCATCTCCTTGCGCTGGACCAGCCCGCCGCGCGACAGTTCGCTGCCGAGGAAGATATTTTCGGCTACGGTGAGATTGGGCGCGAGCTGCATCTCCTGATAAATCAGCGTGATGCCTGCGGCCAGCGCATCCTTCGGCCCTTTAATGTGAAACGGCTTGCCGTCGATCAGGATCTCGCCGCTGGTGGCGGTATAGGCCCCTGCGAGGATTTTCATCAGCGTGCTTTTTCCCGCGCCGTTTTCGCCCATCAGCGCATGAATCTCACCGGGAAAAACCGTCAAATCCACACCCTTGAGCGCGTGGAAACTGCCAAACGTTTTGGCAATGCTGCGCATCTCTAATACCGGGGTTCTGCTCATGGCGGATCTCCTGTGAATGCCGATTTCTGCACTTCATCACAGGTGCGTAAATGCAAAATGTCAGAAGCTGTTCATATTTGTCATAGTTATGAATAGCTAATCGCCATCACATTTTCCTTTTCACTCTCCCTGTGGGAGAGGGGCAGGGTGAGGGCAGCAAACCGCAAAGGAGCCCAACCCCATGCCATCACGCCCCCCGTTCTTCGCCAGCGCCCGAGGCCGCCTGCTGATTTTCAATCTGCTGGTGGTCGCCGTGACGCTGATGGTGAGCGGCGTGGCGGTGCTCGGCTTCCGCCACGCCAGCCAAATCCAGGAGCAGGTGCAGCAGCAAACGCTGGACGATATGACCGGCAGCATGAACCTGGCCCGCGATACCGCCAACGTAGCGACGGCGGCGGTGCGGCTCTCGCAGGTGGTGGGGGCGCTCGAGTACAAAGGGGAAGCCGAGCGCCTGAAGCAGACGCAAATGGCCCTGCGCCATTCGCTGGAGCAGCTTGCGGAGGCGCCGCTGGCGCAGCAGGAGCCGGCCCTGGTGGCGCGTATTATTCAACGAAGCAATGAGTTACAGCAGAGCGTGACGGAGATGCTGGAGCGAGGACAGCGACGCCATCTGGAGCGTAACGCGCTGCTGAGCTCGCTGTATCAAAGCCAGAGCTACCTGCGCCATCTGCAGGACATCAACCGCCGTTATGACAGCAACGTACCGAATGCGCAGCAGCTGATGGAGATGGACCGGCTGATCGCCGCCGCCATTGACACCCCTTCGCCGCGCGCGACCGTTCAGCAGCTGGACGCGGTGGCCGCAACGCTGCCCCGGAGTGCCGTACAGCCGGTTGTGAAGGAAGTTCTGCCTGATTTTAATGCCGAGCTAGGTCAGCTCGCCCCGCTGTCGAAGCAGCTGGAGGAGAGCGATCTGGCGATAAGCTGGTACATGTTCCACATCAAGGCGCTGGTGGCGATCCTCAACAGCGACATCAATCAGTACGTGGAGCAGGTGGCGCAGGCCTCCCGGCTTCGCACCGCCCAGAGCCATCACGAACTGCAATCCATCAGCGTGTTTATCAGCATCTTCGCCGTGCTGGCGCTGATCATCACCGGGTGTGCCTGCTGGTATATCTACCGCCATCTGGCCTCCAACCTGACGGCCATTTCCCGGGCGATGTCGCGTCTTGCTCACGGCGAACAGGATGTCTCCGTTCCCGCCCTGCAGCGGCGCGATGAGCTGGGTGAGCTGGCGCGCGCGTTCAACGTTTTTGCCCGCAACACCGCCTCGCTTGAACACACCACGCGTCTGCTGAAAGAAAAAACAACGCAGATGGAGATCGACCGCATTGAGCGTCAGGGGCTGGAAGAGGCGCTCCTGCACAGCCAGAAGATGAAGGCCGTCGGACAGCTGACGGGCGGGCTGGCGCATGATTTTAACAACCTGCTGGCGGTGATCATCGGCAGTCTTGAGCTCACCGACCCTGAATCAAAAGACGCGCCGCGCATTACCCGGGCGCTAAAGGCGGCCGAGCGTGGCGCCTTACTGACACAGCGACTGCTGGCGTTTTCCCGCAAGCAATCCCTGACCCCGCATGCTGTAGAGATGCTGCCGCTGCTGGAGAACCTCCGGGAACTGCTGCGCCACTCCCTGCCTGCTACCCTGACCCTGGAGATTGAAGCGCAATCCCCTGCATGGCCCGCCTGGATAGACGTCAGCCAGCTGGAAAATGCCATCATCAACCTGGTGATGAACGCGCGCGATGCGATGGAAGGGCAAAGCGGGGTGATTAAAATTCGCACCTGGAATCAGCGCGTCACCCGCAGCGACGGGCGCAGGCAGGATATGGTGGCGCTGGAGGTCATTGACCGCGGCAGCGGCATGTCGCAGGAGGTGAAATCCCGGGTCTTTGAACCGTTCTTCACCACCAAGCAGACCGGGAGCGGGAGCGGGTTAGGCCTGTCGATGGTCTACGGCTTTGTCCGCCAGTCCGGCGGTCGTGTGGAGATCGAGAGCGCGCCGGGGCAGGGGACAACCGTCCGGCTACACCTCCCGCGCTCGACGCTGCCCGCTGCTGCAGTTGATGAAGCATTATCTGCCACCGCCTCCGTCGATAGCGAGCGGCTGGTGCTGGTGCTGGAAGATGAGGCGGATGTCCGTCAGACCCTGTGCGAGCAGCTGCACCAGCTTGGCTATCTGACGCTCGAAGCGGAAAACGGCGAGCAGGCGCTGAACATGCTGGCGGCGTCGCCGGATATTGGCATGTTTATCAGCGACCTGATGTTGCCGGGAAGCCTGAGCGGAGCCGAGGTGATTAGCCATGTGCGTAATCATTATCCGCAGCTTCCGGTGCTGCTGATCAGCGGCCAGGATTTACGGCCCGCGCATAATCCTCAGCTGCCGGACGTTCCGTTACTGCGTAAGCCGTTTACGCGGGCGCAGCTGGCGCAGGCTCTGCGGAAAATATGTTTTTAAATGCCCCTGTTTAGGATTTCATCAAGAGCATCGTTAACGCCGGTGATGTTAATCTGCGCAAAATTTAGCAGATTGGGATATAAAAGGAATTATGCCGGTACTCACAAAGGGGGACTCACAAATGATCGTGATGCCTACAACATACAGCCCGAGCACAATTGCCAGGTCGTTTAAACTCGTTGATGAGTTTGAGCTTTCCGGGCGAGTGCTACATGTTATTTTTGATAGCCAGACGCCAAGAGCTGCGATTATTGAAGCGGATATCGAAACCTTCGATGGAGTGCCCCGGCATCGGGTTGTTGCTGCCCTGGATTTACAACGTAAAACGCATTTGGGTGAAGATATTATTGCCGTCGAGCGCTGTTGGGAAGATGCCAGTGTTATTCAGGTAGAAGGTATCTGCGTTGATCCCGCCGAGCGTGACAAGGGACTGGCAACTCGCCTGTATGAAGCCCTGGTATTACAGTGTGGCGTGACGCTTGTCAGCGACTTTGAACAATATGAGGGTGGGAAGATGCTCTGGCAAAAAATTGCCCGCGAGTCTGACCAAATCGCTGTATTTGTTCTCGATACCGAGCAGGGCGCATTTTGGCCGTATGATGGTAGCAAGGTTATCTATGACGGAGGGTGTATCCCCGAAGATCGTATCTGGAGCCATTCGCCGGATCAAAAATGCTATGGCATCGTCCTGGTTGCAGAAAATAAACAGCGTGCGAATCAACTGATGGAAGTCCCAGGACACAACTGAATTTGAGATTCCTCCGCTACCCCCGTTTCCTGCCGTTGATTATCGTAAAGCCAGTTCACCTGCGAGTCTGGCCTTATGAAACGTTACTCAACTGCTCTGTTATTTGGTCTGCTGTCTCTCACCAGCCAACTGGCTCATGCCGACATTGTTGATGATGCTATTGGCAACATTCAGCAGGCGATCAACGATGCCTACAACCCCAGCAGCAGCCGCAGCAATGACGACGACGATCGTTATGACCGCAGCCGTCAAATCGACAGTCGACAGTACGACGATCGTCGTCGGCAGCTCGAAGACAGGCGCCGCCGTTTAGACGAGCGCCAGCGCCAGCTGGATGACGACAGACGTCGTCTGGAAGAGGACGAGCGCAGGTTGGAAGACGATTACGATCGAGGCTAAGTGCGGCCTCTTGCCCTCACCCCAACCCTCTCCCACGGGAGAGGGAGAAAACTAATCCAGGACCAGCACCATCCCGTCATACCCTGCTTCAATGCCGTCGGGCAGCGGGTTATCCATCATCCACACGTCAAACTGATGGCTGATGTGGGTCAGGATCACCTGCGGACAGCCAATCACCTCGTTTAGCGCCATCACGGTATTTAAATCGCAATGGTTTCGCGGCGTTTCGTCGCGCGGTGCATGGCTGCAGTCGATAATCATCGCCTGCGGCTGATTGTTGAGCAGGAACTTCACCGTTTTTTCCGGCAGCCCGGCGGTATCGGAAAGCCAGGCTACGCGGCTGTGGGCCGACTCCAGCAAATACCCGAAGGTCAGTTTCGAATGGTTGAGCGGCAGCGGCGTAACCCGCATTCCCTGAAGTTCAAACATCACAAACGGTTCGACCGTATGGCTGAAATCCAGAATCCCCGGATGTTTAAACAGGTCGTCACAGCCCGCTTCATCCGGCGGACCGTAAACGGGGATCGTCGCGCCCACGCCCCAGCGCAGGGGGAACAGCCCCTGAACGTGATCCATATGATAATGGGTCAGCAAAAACTGCTGAAAGCTGCCTGCGGGCCAGTCGTCCATCAGGTGCGGAATACCCGCGTCCAGCAGGGTCACCGCATCGTTGAATTTGACCACCGCGCTACAGGGGCGACGGCGATAGGTCTCCTGCAGACGCGCCCGGCGACACGCCGCGCAGTCGCAGCCAAAGACCGGCACGAGCTGGGCGCTTCCGGTTCCTGTTAACGCGATCGTCAGACTCATAACGCACCTCTACAGCGGTTTAGTGAATCGAAAATGGCTCTGCGTATATCCTTCACGGACGTAAAAACGATGGGCATCGGTGCGCTTCACGCTGGTGGAGAGCTCGGTCAGCTCAGCGCCGGCCTGTCTCGCGACGTCCTCTGCCCAGGCGAGCAGATGGCTGCCCACTTTTAGCCCGCGCGCCTGCGGCATCACCACCAGCTCCTGGATCTCGCCGATCCAGCGCGCGTGATGGAGGTGAAACTGCAGGTGCAGGCCGATCATGCCGATGACCTGCCCGTCCAGCTCGGCAAGCTGGTAGCGCATATTGTGATCCTGCAGATTGGCAAGATAGCCCGCGTGAAACGCCTGGCGATCGAATTCCGCCTGTTTCAATTCGCAGATTAACGCATAGACGATTTGCGTATCGTCGGCGGTGGCGGGACGAAGCCTGCAGTCAGGCATGCTGTTTCTCCTTCTGACGGATAAGCGATAAAAAGGTATCGACTGACTGTAGCAAACTTCCGTCGTTATTAAGGATATGGCAGTCGGACGGGGTGTAGCGCGCCGCACGTTCCAGCCGCTGGTCGATCTCGCGGGCGGATTCACGACCCCGTCTCTGCAACCGGCTGCGCAGAACCTCCGGTGAAACCTGCAGGCAGACCGGCAGCAGGGCTGCCCCATAGCGGGCGCGCGCCTGCGAAAGATGCGCCCGCGAGCCGTTGACCAGCACGTCGAACCCCGCATGCAGCCACAGATCGGTCTCGATGCCGATTCCGTAGTAATAGCCATTGGCGTGCCAGCTCAGCGCCAGCAGATTTTGCCCGGCGCGGGTGAAAAACTCCTGCTCGCTCAGGGCGATATGGTTTTCACTCCCCGCATTGGCCGCGCGGGTAATGTACCGGTGCGCCACCAGCAGCTGCGGATGCTCCTGCTGCCGTAAGGCGGACAGCAGGCTGTCCTTACCGGAGCCGGACGGCCCCATTAGCCAGATAAGTCTTCCCATCAGAACACCCTCTTTCCCTGACGCCAGACGTGGTCGATATGGATGTGTTCGCCCTTGCGGTGGGCCAGGACCAGATCCGCCCGCTTGCCTTCGGCTATCTCGCCGCGATCCTGCAGATTAAGCGCCGAGGCCGGGTTTTTCGTCACCAGGCGAATCGCCTGCGGCAGCGTAAAGCGGTTGCCCTCGTCGTCGGCCACCCGGAACGCCGCGTCGAGCAGGCTGGCGGGGTAGTAGTCGGACGAGAGGATATCCAGCAGGCCGAGGGACGCGAGCCTGCTTGCCGCGACGTTGCCGGAGTGCGAGCCGCCGCGCACGATATTCGGTGCGCCCATCAGGACGTTCATGCCGTGCCTGCGGGAGGCTTCAGCCGCCTCGAACGTGGTGGGAAATTCGGCGATCACGCTGCCAAGCTGGTGGGATTCAAGGACATGATCGTGTGTGGCATCGTCATGGCTGGCCAGCGCGATATTACGGTCCCGGCACATCGCCGCAATCCTGAGACGGTTAGGCTGCGACCACCGTGCCGCAAGCGCCAGCTGCTCTTCTTCGTAACGCGCCATTTCCGCATCGCTGAGAGAATATTTGCCCTGATAGTATTCGCGATACTTTTCAATGTTGGCGAACTGGCGCTGTCCCGGCGAGTGGTCCATCAGGGAGACCAGCGACACCGGCTCGCGGCCGACCAGCTTTTCAAACAGCGGCAGGGTGGTGTGGTGCGGCAGCTCGCAGCGCAGGTGCAGGCGGTGCTCGGCGCGGTTGAGGCCCCGCTTTTGCGTCTCTTCCACGGCGTTGATCATCTTCTCCAGGTTCTCCAGACGGTCCCCGCCGTCGCGCACGTCGCCAATCGCCACCGCGTCCAGTACGGTGGTGATGCCGCTGGCGACCATCAGCGCGTCGTGGCTGCTCATCGCAGAATGCGCGGGCCAGTCGACCTTCGGGCGCGGGGTGAAGAATTTATCCAGATTATCGGTATGCAGTTCAATCAGCCCCGGCAGCAGCCAGCCGCCTTCACCGTCCATCGCCTCGGGCGAGCGGCTCTGGGTTTCAGCAAACGCGCGGATTGTTCCGTCCTGGATCTCAATCGAGCCGTCAACCACCTCATTATCCAGCACCAGCTTGACGTTATTGATAATCATGCGTTTGTCCCCATCGGGTGCAGCCTGTCCGCGACGCGGGTGCGAACGCTCTCGTCGTGGAAGATCCCGACGATCGCCGCCCCGCGCGCTTTGGCCTGTTCGATCAGCGCCACCACGGCCGCGCTGTTTTTAGCGTCGAGCGAGGCGGTGGGTTCATCCAGAAGTAAAATCGGGTAGTCGACGATAAAGCCGCGGGCGATATTGACGCGCTGCTGCTCGCCGCCGGAAAAGGTCGACGGGGCAAGGTGCCACAGGCGCTCGGGCACGTTGAGGCGCGTCAGGAGGCTGGCGGCTTTGGCGGCACAGGTTTCACGCGGTACGCCAAGATCCAGCAGCGGCTGCATGACCACGTCCAGGGCGGAGATCCGCGGGATCACCCGCAGAAACTGGCTCACCCAGCCGATCGTTGAGCGGCGCACCTCCAGCACCTTACGCGCGGGGGCCTGTACCAGGTCGACCCATTCATCGCCGTGGCGAATATGAATATGGCCTTCGTCGGGCAGATAGTTGGCGTACAGGGAGCGCAGCAGGGTGGATTTTCCACTGCCGGAGTGGCCGTGCAGCACCACGCATTCGCCGCGATTCACCTCCAGTGAGGCATTTTGCAGCACCGGCAGGCGTACGCCGTTTTGCTGGTGGAGCACAAAGGTCTTACTTACGTTTTGTACGTGGATCATGTTGGCCTCTTAGTTCTGCAACACGGACGACACCAGCAGCTGGGTATAGGGATGGTGGGGATCGTCGAGCACGCGGTCAGTTAACCCACTTTCCACCACCTGACCCTGCTTCATCACCAGCAGACGGTCCGCCAGCAGGCGCGCAACACCTAAATCGTGGGTGACAATCACCACCGCAAGGTTCAGTTCCACCACCAGGCCGCGCAGCAGGTCGAGCAGGCGCGCCTGCACCGAGACGTCCAGCCCGCCGGTGGGTTCATCCATAAACACCAGCTTCGGATGGGTTACCAGGTTGCGGGCGATCTGCAGGCGCTGCTGCATCCCACCGGAGAAGGTCGTCGGCAGGTCGTCGATGCGCGAGGCGGGGATTTCCACCTCTTCAAGCCAGTGCTGGGCGGTGGCGCGGATATTGCCGTAGTGGCGCGCGCCGGTGGCCATCAGGCGTTCGCCAATATTGCCCCCCGCAGAGACCTGACGGCGCAGGCCGTCCATCGGGTGCTGATGCACCACGCCCCACTCGGTGCGCAGCAGGCGGCGGCGCTCGGTCTCGCTCATGCCATAGAGGGAGTGTCCCTGATAGAGTATCTCGCCGTGTTGCGGCGTAAGGCGCGCGGAGATGGACTTCAGCAGGGTGGTTTTGCCGGAGCCGGACTCGCCGACGATCCCCAGCACCTCACCCGGCCACAGCTCGAACGACACGTCGCTAAAGCCTTTGCCCGGCGCATACAGGTGGGTCAGGTTATTAACCGAAAGCAGCGGTTTCATTGGCCGTTCGCCTCGCTCTGTTGGCGGCAAAAATCGGTGTCGGAGCAGACAAACATCCGTTTGCCCGTGTCATCCAGCACCACTTCATCCAGATAGCTGTGTTTGGATCCGCAGATGGCGCACGGCTCGTCCCATTCCTGAACCGTAAACGGGTGATCGTCGAAATCCAGGCTTTCGACACGCGTGTACGGCGGGACGGCGTAGATGCGCTTTTCGCGCCCGGCGCCGAACAGCTGCAGGGCGGGCATCATGTCCATCTTCGGGTTATCGAACTTCGGGATCGGCGACGGGTCCATGACGTAGCGCCCGTTGACCTTCACCGGGTACGCATAGGTGGTGGCGATATGGCCGAAGCGGGCGATATCCTCATACAGCTTCACCTGCATCACGCCGTACTCTTCCAGGGCGTGCATGGTGCGGGTTTCGGTTTCGCGCGGCTCGATAAAGCGCAGCGGCTCCGGAATCGGCACCTGGAAAATCAGAATCTGATCTTCAGCGAGCGGGGTTTCGGGAATGCGGTGGCGGGTCTGGATCAGCGTCGCGTCTTCGGTTTTTTCCGTGGTCGCGACGCCCGTTACCCGCTGAAAGAAGCTGCGGATCGACACGGCGTTGGTGGTGTCGTCGGCGCCCTGGTCGATGACCTTCAGCACGTCCGCCTCGCCGATCACGCTGGCGGTAATCTGAATACCGCCCGTGCCCCAGCCGTAGGGCATCGGCATCTCGCGGCCGCCGAAGGGCACCTGATAGCCCGGAATCGCCACCGCTTTAAGTATCGCTCGGCGGATCATGCGTTTGGTTTGCTCATCCAGATATGCAAAGTTGTAGCCGCTTAAGTTAGCCATGTTTGCGCTCCCGTTGCAGGCGTTTCAGCAGTTCCAGTTCGGCCTGGAAATCGACGTAGTGCGGCAGCTTGAGGTGCGAGACGAAGCCCGCAGCTTCGACGTTATCCGCGTGGGCCAGCACAAACTCTTCGTCCTGCGCCGGGCCGGAAATGTGCTCGCCGTAGTCGGGTGCCTGCAGGGCGCGGTCGACCAGTGCCATGGCCATGGCCTTGCGCTCGCCGAGGCCGAACACCAGCCCGTAGCCGCGGGTAAAGTGCGGGTCTTCATTTTCAGGCGCGACAAAACCGTTGACCATTTCGCATTCGGTCATCAGCAGTTCGCCGACGTTCACCGCAAAACCCAGCTCTTCCGGCACGATTTCAAGGTCGATGTAGCCGCTGCGAATTTCGGCGGCAAACGGGTGGTTGCGCCCGTAGCCGCGCTGGGTGGAGTAGGCTAGCGCCAGCAGATAGCCCTCGTCGCCGCGCATCAGCTGCTGCAGGCGAGACGAGCGCGAGCACGGGTAAACCGGCGGCGTGCGGGTAATGTCATCCGGCTGCGCGACAGAATCTTCTTCCGCCTTCGCCAGGCCCTGTTTTGCCAGCAGGCTGAAGACGTGCGGAGACGGTTCCTGTTCGGCATCGGAGGTGCTGAGCGTCGGCGCTTCGCCGTTCGCCAGCAGGGTAAAATCCAGCAGGCGGTGGGTGTAGTCGTACGTGGGGCCAAGCAGCTGGCCGCCGGGGATGTCTTTATAAACGGCAGAAATGCGGCGTTCCAGGCGCATCTCCGCGGTATTGACCGGCTCGCTCACCGCCAGTTTGGCAAGCGTGGTGCGGTAAGCGCGCAGCAGGAAGATCGCTTCCACGTTATCGCCGCTGGCCTGCTTCAGGGCCAGCGCCGCCAGCTCGCGGTCGGCGATGCCGCCTTCGGTCATAACCCGGTCGACGGCGAGGTTTAGCTGCTGCTCGATTTGGGCCACGCTCAGCTCAGGGAGCTGTTCATCGCCCCGTCGTCTGTGCGCCTGCAGCGCATGGGCGGCGGCGATAGCCTTCTCGCCCCCTTTGACGGCAACGTACATCAGCACACCTCCACGTGGGTGGTCCGCGGGATGGCCAGCAGGCGCTCGCCGCAGGTCAGGATCAGGTCAATGCCCAGCGGGAACGGGTGCGGGCGCTCGGTCAGCTCGTGAATGATGCACTCCGGCAGCTGCGGCGCAACCATGCGCTCATCGGCGATGCCTGCGCCGGTCAGGCGCAGCATGCGGCCGCCGCTCAGGCTGGAGACCTGCAAAATCAGCGTGGCGCTGGTTTCCGGGGCGACGGCGGAGCCTTCGCTCAGGGCATTCAGCTGTTCATGGCTGATTTGTTCGTCGGCCACGGCAAAGATTGCCTGCTGCGGCTGTTCAACCAGCGGGGCGCCGGTGTGAAAACGCAGGTTCTGGCTGGCGATATCGTTAGACAGGGCGCCCGAAAGCCATACCGGGGTATCGTTGTCGGCCAGGGTCAGCAGCACGCTGGTGGTCGCCAGGTTCAGCGGCAGCCAGCCCTGAGAGAGCTGGTGCAGCGAGACAATCACGCCCGGCTCGCTCATGGCTTTCAGCAGGCGACGAAAACTGTGTTGGGCATCCTGGACGGCCAGGGTAAAAGCGGGTTGAAGCGTCATGCGTTGTCTCCGCGAACGAGCGTAAAGAAGTCGACCCGGCTGGTATTCACTTCGGCCTGACGCGCGGCAATACGTGCGGCGCGGTCGGCCTCCAGCGGGGAAATAAGGGTTTCCATCAGCGTCTGGAAATGCGGTTGTTCCTGTAAAAGCGCGTCGATGACCGCGCAGCGCTCGGCGTGCGCTTTATCACGCCCCAGCACGTAGCCGTAGCCCAGCGTGCCGCTGTGCAGGCGGATCGCTGCGCGGGTGAGGGTGGCATCCCCGGCGAAAAAGCGCTCGCCGGTGCCGCCCATGCGCGCCTGGATCTGCACAAGGCCGATCTCCGGCGCGCGGAGGATGTCGTACCCGGGGGCCAAGCTAAGGGCGTTCATGCGGGCAGAGAGCGCAGCAGGCTGGCTGTGGGCCAGCACGCGCATCCAGCGCTGTCGGGTGGCGGTGTCGAAGTGCATTCAGTGCTCCATGGTGAATTCGATCATGTCGGCGCGGGTCAGGCTGACGGAGTATTCCGTCGCGTCGATCTCGCCGTCACGGTGGTTGAGGGTGCGCACGCAGAGCAGCGGGGCCATATTGGGGATTTCGAGTACTTTGCTCTCTTTCGCCTGCGCGCGGCGGGCGCTGATGCGCGTCTGGGTGCGTTTCAGCGCAATGCCTGTCGCATTCTGGAGAAAATCATGCAGCGATCCGCTGGAGAAATTCTGCAGCACCGGCCAGAGGGCGAGGTCCGCGAAGTAGTGATCGATCTGGCACACCGCCACGCCGTTGACGCGGCGCAGCGTGCGCAGGTGGATGACGTTGTCGCCCTCCTGAATGCCCAGCGCGTCCGCCACGTGGCTGGAGGCCGGTCTTAATACCGAGAGCAGCTTTTCGCTGGTCGGATGGCTGCCCTGATCCAGCAGGTTCTGGCTAAAGCGCGCCTGGGCGTTCAGCGGGTAGTCGAACGGGCGCATCAGCACCAGCACGCCGACGCCCTGACGGCGCTGCACCCAGCCGCGCTCGACCAGCTGGTCAATGGCGCGACGCAGGGTGTGGCGGTTCACTTCATAGCGGTCAGCAAGCTGCTGCTCGGCAGGGAGGTAGTCCCCGCAGCGGTAGTGCGTGCGCAGCTCTACTTCGAGCTTTGCCGCGATCTCTTGCCATCGGGTGGGGTAACTGGTCGGATGTCTGGATAAGTGCATAGAAAACAAAGCCTCGCTTCTCAGATGAAGTGCTTGCGCAAACGTTGAGAGAGGAAATCCAGCAGGCTGACGGTGACGATGATGAGCACCATCAGGGCGCAGGTTTGCTGGAACTGGAAACCGCGAATCGCTTCCCACAGGGTGACGCCAATCCCGCCTGCGCCCACCATGCCGACCACGGTGGCGGAGCGGACGTTGGACTCAAAGCGGTACAGGGAGTAGGAGATCAGCAGCGGCATCACCTGAGGCAGAACGCCGTAGAGGATCTCTTCGATTTTATTGGCACCCGTGGCGCGGATGCCTTCCACCGGACCGGGTTCAATGGCTTCGACCGCCTCGGAGAGCAGCTTGGAGAGCACGCCGGTAGTGTGAATGAAAAGCGCCATAACGCCTGCGAACGGACCCAGACCGACGGCGACTACGAACAGCATCGCAAAGACCATTTCGTTGATCGCACGACAGGCGTCCATCAGGCGGCGCATGGGCTGGTATACCCACCACGGCACGATGTTTTCGGCGCTCATCAGGCCAAACGGAACGGAGAGAATGACGGCAAGCGCGGTGCCCCAGACGGCGATTTGCAGGGTGACCGCCATTTCGCTGAGGTAGTCCTGCCACTGGCTGAAGTCCGGCGGGAAGAAGTCGGCGGCGAAGGTCGCCATGTTGCCCGCGTCTTTGAAGAGCAGCAGCGGATCCATTTCCGCGCCCTTCCAGGAGATAACCAGCACCGCCAGCAGGATGGCCCAGCTTATGAGCGAGAACCAGCTGCGCTTTGGCGGCGGGAGGGTGATGGTTTGCATGTTGGCTCCTTAAACTGTTCTCCCTCTCCCTCAAGGGAGAGGGGACAAAGTTACTGCACCGCTTTATTCACGCTGGTCATCGCGCCGAGCGCGGCGGTCAGGCGGTCGAGGTCTTCAAGCTGGGCCTGAATCGCGGCCACTTTGCTGGTCTTTTCCTCGTCCTTCAGTCCCTTGTTGTCCTTGACGCCCTGCATCTCTTTAAACAGCGCCAGCTGGCGAATCGGAACCAGCTGCAGGTCGCTTGACGGGCGGAACGGTGCCCAGCCCAGACGTTTGAGAACCGCTTTCTCTTCCGGCGTTTTGCCATAGGTCATAAAGAAGTCGTACACCTTGTCCTTGGTGCTTTCGGACAGGTTTTTACGCCACACGATCGGGTCGCCCGGGATCAGCGGCGATTTCCAGATAACCTTGATCTCTTTAAGCTTGTCCGGCGCTGAGCTTTTCAGCTTGTCGAGGTTCTCGGTGTTGTTGGTGGCAACGTCCACCTGCTTGTTGGCCACGGCCAGCGCGTTGGTTTCGTGGCTGGCGTTTACGGTGCGCTTGAAGTCGCTGGCGGAGGCGTTGTTTTTGGCGAAGACGTAGTAGCCAGGGACAAGGTAGCCGGAGGTAGAGTTCGGATCGCCGTTGCCGAAGGTCAGCTCTTTGCGTTTGGCGAGCATGTCATTGAGGTTGTTGATCGGGCTGTCTTTGTTGACGATCAGCACGCTCCAGTAGCCAGGGGAGCCATCTGCCGCGACGGTCTGGGCAAAGACCTGGCCGTTCGCGCGGTCCACCGCTTCCATGGCGGAGAGGTTGCCGTACCAGGCGATGTCTACTTTATTAAAGCGCATTCCCTGGATGATGCCCGCATAGTCCGGGGCGAAGAAGGCGTTCACTTTGATCCCCAGCTTGGTTTCCATATCTTTCAGGAACGGTTCCCACTGAGGCTTCAGGTTCTGCTGTGATTCCGTCGAAATAATGCCGAAGTTCAGCGATTTTTCCTGCTCTTCCGCATACGCTGGGCTTAACAGGGTGCTGATGCTGAACATGCTGGTAAAGGCCAGCGCGGCAACGGCTTTGTAGCTCATGTACTTTCCTCGGATCGGGTTTAATTAAGCAGCCTGCGCGTTCTCTTCGACGCGGTTAATGCTGCGGTAGAGATGGTCAAAACGTTCGTTATCGAACTGATGGCTCGCGCCATCAAAGAACACGTGCCCCTGACGCAGGGCGACGATGCGCTCGCAGTAGCGCAGGGCGTAATCAACCTGATGCAGCGTGACCACTACGGTGATGCCGTCGTTCTGGTTAATGTCGCGCAGGGTCTCCATCACGATGCGGGCGGACTCCGGGTCCAGCGAGGCGATGGGTTCGTCAGCAAGAATGATTTGCGCTTTCTGCATCAGCGCGCGCGCAATCGCCACGCGCTGCTGTTGCCCGCCGGACAGGGTAGAGACGCGCTGGTGGGCGAAGTGCGCCATGCCGACTCGGGTCAGCGCCTGCAAGGCTTCCTGCTTCTGGGAAGGGGAGAACCAGCGCAGACAGGTGCGCCAGAACGGGGTGCTGCCGAGCGCGCCAATCAGCACGTTCTCCAGTACAGTCAGGCGGTTTACCAGGTTGAACTGCTGGAAGATGTAGCCCGTCTGGGCGCGGCTCTTGCGGATATCGCTCGCCAGACGCCCGGCGCGCTGGACGGTATTACCCAGCAGCTCGACGTGGCTTTCCGGCGTTTTATCGCCGGTGATAAGCCCGCTCAAATGGCGCAGAAGGGTAGATTTACCCGAGCCAGAAGGCCCGAGAAGCGCCACCATGTTGCCCTGCCGGACGGTCAGATCAACGGCATGCAGAGCCTTGTTGTGATTAAAGGTCTTGCTCAGTTTCTCGACGCGGATGACGGTTTGCATGTGCTGGGCCTCACGATAAATGTGGCCTCATGCTGGCGCATCAATGTGACATTTGGGTTAAGTGCAGGTTGCGGGAGTTTGAAGAGTTGAAGTGAAAGCGATGACAGTTACTGTAGGCCCGGTAAGCGCAGCGCCACCGGGCGCTTTTGCTGGCTGCGCTGCGCGTGTCCTGCCTACGACGTTTGTTGCTTAACGACGTTAATCATCCACGGCACGCCGTACTTATCGGTGACTCTACCAAAACCGTGAGCCCAGAAGGTTTCCTGCCAGGCCATGTCGATGTTCCCGCCCGCGGCGAGGTTGTCGAACCAGCGTTTGCCTTCATGGACGTTCTGGGTGTCAAGCACCAGCGTAAAACCCGCGTACTGCGCGTTGCTGCCGGGCGGCATCCCGTCGCTCATCATGATATCGCTGCCCGCAATGCGGACGTTGGAGTGGGCGATAGCCGAATCCGGAAATTGCATACCGGACGGACAGCCTTCTTCGCTGTTATCGCTTTTTGGCATTTCACCGAAGGTGATTTTATAGAGAAGTTCTGCGCCGACGGCTTGCTGGTAAAAGGCGGTGGCCTCAGCGCAGTTGCCGGCAAAAGAGATGTAGGGACTTAACGGCATAATCTTTACCTCACGTAAGATAAGCCCGTTAAGTGTAGTGCCCGAAAGCCCGGTAAGCGAAGCGCCACCGGGCGGGTAAATCAGTTCTTTTTCACAAACTCTGATTTCAGCTTCATCGGACCGAAGCCGTCAATTTTGCAGTCGATATTATGATCGCCTTCAACCAGACGGATATTCTTCACTTTGGTGCCGATCTTCAGCATGGAAGAGCTGCCTTTCACTTTCAGATCTTTAATCACGGTTACGCTGTCGCCGTCCGCCAGCAGATTGCCGTTCGCATCTTTGACGACAAGTGCATCAGCATCGTTTGATGGTTCGGCATCATTCCATTCATGAGCGCATTCCGGGCAGATGAACATGCCATTATCTTCATAGGTGTATTCAGAATTGCATTTTGGGCAGTGCGGGAGTGACATATCGGTATCCTCAAAAAGTGTAAACGCGCTGGAAAGTGCCAGCTAAATGACGGCAGCGTGCCGAAAAAGGCGGCAAGTATAGCGCAAATCCACACGTTTGTCGGTGACATTGTGAATTAAAAAAATGCAAAAAACGTATCGGGAGTGACACTTCCTGTCAGTCAGTTAAGCGATGCTTACCTCATTAACACGGTGGGAAGAAATGACGCTAAATATATCGAATATTTTATTGCGGCAAATTGCTACGTTCCTTCATTTCGGATAAGGTGAAGCGACACATTGTTATTTATCTCTGGACTTCGCTGCTCTACATATCTTATGGCAGTGGGGTATTACCTCTCTTTTTAGGGGGGAAATAATGATGATATATCCTGAAGTTTCTTAAAAATGGGCTACGCTTTTTTTCTTTTGGCTGTCAGGCCAGGAGGGAAGCTATACACGCCATGCAAGGATAGTGAATTATTTCTGATTATCATCAATCAGTTATATTTCGGCGAACATGTTTTCCACACGTAATCATATAAGCCTGAACAACATAATTAATACCAGTGGCTTAATAAAAGTAATAAATTTGCGTTAAGGAAAGGCTTTTATCATGCACACACAGACCATTTTTGAATTAAGCCAGGAAGCTGAGCGTTTGCTACAGCTCGCCCTGCAAAACCTTGATACGTTGAAATCAATGCCGACTGCGATGCTGGAGAGCACTGCGGCTGCTATTACGGGTGAAAAGAACAACGTTTTACCTTTGCATTTTAGCGCGCGCGGTGTCGAAGCGCAGCAGGCGATGCTGAATAATGAATTACGAAAAATAACCCGGCTGGAAATGGTCCTGGCTATTGTGGGCACCATGAAGGCGGGGAAATCAACCACCATTAATGCGATTGTGGGGACCGAAGTGTTGCCGAATCGCAATCGTCCGATGACGGCACTTCCTACCCTGATTCGCCACACGCCGGGTCAGAAGGAGCCGGTGCTGCATTTCTCGCATGCCTCGCCCATTGATGAATTGATCCAACTGCTCCAGAAAAAGCTATGCGATTACGACCGCGGGAAGCTGGCTCAGCGTCTGGAAATTGATAAAGACATGAATACGCTACTGGAGCGCATTGAAAAAGGGGAAGCGTTTGAGAAGCATCACCTGGGCGCGCAGCCGATATTTCACTGTCTGAAAAGTCTCAACGACCTGGTGAGGCTTTCCCAGGCATTAGGTGTAGAGTTTCCGTTCTCTGAGTATGCGGCTATCGAACATATCCCGGTAATTGAAGTGGAGTTCGTGCATCTTGCGGGTCTGGATGCTCACCTCGGACAGCTGACGCTGCTCGATACGCCCGGGCCGAATGAGGCCGGACAGCCGCACCTGCAAAAAATGCTCAGCGAGCAATTGTCCCGCGCGTCGGCGGTGCTGGCCGTGATGGATTATACCCAGCTTAAATCCATTTCTGATGAAGAAGTCCGCCAGGCCATTTCCGCAGCGGGAAAATCCGTGCCGCTGTATGCGCTGGTCAATAAATTCGATCAGAAAGATCGCAATAGCGACGATGAAGAGCAGATCCGGGCGATGATCTCCGGCACCTTAATGAAAGGCAATATTTCGCCTGGCCAGATCTACCCCGTTTCGTCCATGTGGGCCTATCTGGCGAACCGCGCTCGCTACGAGATGAGTACCCACGGACAACTGCCGGATCATCAGGAGCAACCCTGGGTGCAGGATTTTGCTGAAGCTGCGCTTGGACGTCGCTGGCGTACGGCGGACCTGGACGATATCGACCATATTCGTCATTCTGCCGATTTGCTCTGGGAAGATTCGCTATTCGAACAACCGATACGCAAACTGATTTACGCCGCCTATGCCAATGCTTCACTTTACGCGCTGCGTTCTGCTTCGCATAAACTGCTCAACTATGCACAAAATGCCCGGGAGTACCTCGACTTCCGCTATCAGGGGCTGACGGTTGCCTTTGAGGCGCTGGAACTGAACATCGCACGTCTGGAAGAGGACATGGCGCTTCTGCAGACGCGTCAGAGCGTGGTGAGCGATGAGGTGAAACATGAGGTTGAAGAGGCTCTGAACGCCACTACGGACTTTATGGGAGCCCAAAAAACTGCGCTTCACCAGGCGATTGGTGAGGTGTTCAGCGCTCAGCATATTCTTGATTTGGCAGGTATCGATCGGCAGAACCTTCGCGGTGACGAGGCGCACGAGCTGAAACAGCTGGTTCTGGAAGATGAAGGGCAGGCGCAGATCGCGCTGAGTAAAATCCGCTCCTCCTGCGAGCTGGTGATGCTCGATGCACAGACGAAGATTTGCCGGGAGCTGGCGTTACGCTTCGACCAGCTTGAATCTACGCTGGCGCGTTCCCTGAACGAAGCCATGCGCCCCATCGAAACGCGTATTAAAGAGCATCTGAGCCATGCGGGGTTTCGGGCGCGGATCAGTTTCCCCGCGTTT
The DNA here is from genome assembly GCF_977039595.1 of Enterobacter sp. NCBI lineage: Bacteria > Pseudomonadati > Pseudomonadota > Gammaproteobacteria > Enterobacterales > Enterobacteriaceae > Enterobacter > Enterobacter sp. The sequence goes on along the minus strand of NZ_CDRQYH010000017.1, from coordinate 5,755 downwards.
CAGGCAAGCCAGCTTAACTTCAATACGCGAGCGCTGTTCAACGATGCGATTGCACAGGACGACAGCCAGGCCGCCCCTCCCTCCGGCGGGAGCAGCATGCGTGAAACGGTCTCTCGTTGGCTCAATAATCCGGGCTGGGGCTGGGATGAGTATGTGGAAACGCGCACGCGCTATGTTATCGACATTGCGCAGCTACATGACAAATTTAAGCAACATATTGATCAGTTTTGTGAACAAATACGTAAAGCTTTGTCCGCGCAGGTCGATGTCTCTGTTACGGCAGGAATGGCAACGTTCTTTGCAGAATTTTCGTTGTGCCTGACCGGGTTACAGGAAAGCTTGCGTGATAGCCTCGCAGTGCGTCAACAGAATGAGCATTCAACCCGAGCGCTCTGCCAGTTGTTGAAGCAAAGTATTACTACTGCGACGTGGATACAGGAAGATACCCGACTGTTACGCGATGATATTCAAACTCTATTCGCGGCAGAGCAACCATGACAACACCACTACTGGATGGCCCCGGGCGAACGCTGGAGTGTATTAATCCAAAATTTATGGTCGATCTGGTTCAGGGAGTGGACGCGGCGCGTCATCCTCACCTGGGACCTCAACAGCTTCAGTTTCGTGAGCGTTTGACTCAGGAAATCATGACGCATACCCGGCTACGCCCCTGGGCGATGGCGGGTATGCTCAATGAAAATGCGGCGCTGCGCCTGGGGCTGGCGGAAAAACTGGCCGGCATGCTTGACCCGGGTCATCTCGCGCTGACGCTAATGGCAGAGAAACTGATTGCTTTGCGCCAGCAGACGCACCCGCGCGCCCAGCAGTCCCCCGGATTGATGCAGCAGTACGCTGAACTCTCTTCTCATTTTACCCAACGCGCCGCCTGGAAAGAGAAGGCGCTAACCCAGCGCGGGCTGACGGTGCAGGCGGGCGAGCACAGCGAGCAGATTTTTACCCGCTGGCGGGCCGGACATTATGATGGCTGGTCGCTGGCCGGGCGCTGTTTTATCGTCCTGGAAGAGCTGCGCTGGGGGGCATTTGGTGACGCATGCCGCCTCGCGAATGAAGATGTGGCGGCAATGCTTAAGGATAACCTGCGCAGCATGGCGGCTAACTATCTGGCGCAGGGTATCAATGCGTCACCCACGACCCGCCATTTCTATCACCAGTGGCTTACAACGCCGGCCTCTCCGGGCTTAATCGATCATAAAGATATGCTGGGCTGGCTGGGGGACTGGTGTCAGGCGGATCAACATCCGGTGAGCTGGTCAGTGACGCAAAACTGGCAGACCGTCGCGCTGGGCATGCCGCGGCTCTGTTCGGCAAAACGGCTGGTGGACGGGATGGTGGAAGAAATTTTTGGATGAATCCCTTATCACCCCGATCCTCTCCCCGAGGGGAGAGGGGATGTTCTGATGCGGTGTGTTAATGATTCGCTTCTATTGGTTTCGGTTCAGGCTGGGTCTCATGCATATTCCCGTAGCGCTTCGCATATAGCGCCGTGATGATGGGCACCAGAATCGCGGTGACAATCACGCTCGCGGCAACCAGTGCAGTCGCTGAAGCAGCGACCGGTTCGAAGGCCGGGTTAATCTGAGCAATAATCACCGGGTTTGCGACAGCAGCACCTGCGGCTGAAGAGGCGGCGACGCCCGCCGTGCCGTTTCCTCCTCCGATTACGCGGTCAGCAATAATCAGCGGAATGCCGGTGATGACGATCACGGCGACACCCAGCACAATGCCCAGCAGGCCGGTATCGAGAATGACCTTCAGGTTGATGGTGTTCCCCAGTGCGAAACCGAAGAAAGGGATCAGCACCGGCGTGGCTTTGCTGAAGAAATCACGCAGATCGCGATCGAGATTGCCAAGGGCGAAACCGACCAGGAAGGGCAGGATCGCGCCGACAAAGTGGTGGGGTTCAAACGAGGCTAGGCCAGCAGACCCCAGGATCAGCATCGTCATCAGCGGGCCAGATTCCAGAGACATCAACACAAATGCGCCGGACTCTTCTTTCGTTCCGTACTGGTTCATCAGGCTGGCGTATAATCCGCCGTTGGTCATGTCCATCGCCGAGACAATTGCCAGGACCGATAATCCCGCGAAGAACCCGGTCTGAATTCCATTCTCTGGAATGAACATTGCGCATATCATTGCCGCCGCCCAGGCTACCGCTATTTTGGTTATCACCAGCGTTCCGGATTTCCGTAATACGGTACCCGTTGCCCGCAAATTAATGGACGCGCCGATACAAAAAAACCAGACGGCAAGAATCGGAACCGTGCCCGTTATCATGCCTTTAGTGAAACCGCCAAAATAAGCTCCGGTATTGGGAGCAAGGGTATTCAGGATCGCGCCCAGCACCAGCGGAACCAGCATCATACCGCCAGGAATGCGTTCTATCGTGGCTTTAATCTTCATAGACAAACCTCACATCGGATCCCGCAGTACGGGGGATAGGTGTTAAAAATTAGTCAATAAATTCAATTGATTGCTATTGTTGCTTGCGGTCTTTTTTCGATGGCCCTGCAACATAATTAAATGTGTGCTCGCGATTAGCCTCTTTTGAAAACACATAAAACGTTGTATTCGGATTTATCATGCGATCATTGGAATATTGATTCAATGAAAATAAAACATCGTTTTAGTTATCTTTGTCACATATTTAATGTAAATCTTTAAGCCGGATCCTGTTGATGAAAATTTATGTAAAGTTGATGTGAATTAACGTGGTTTGTTTTTCTGTTACGAAAGAAATAAAAACGCGCGTGAGGATGTTCTTTAGGGAAGGTAAGGAATTGCTTATTGGCACTCCTTGACAAAAATTGGACTGAGTTGACCAGACGCAAAATATATGTGAAGTTGATCGCAAATATAAACGCTGGTAGGGTAAAAAGGTCATTAACTGCCCAGGCAGGCGTCAACAGGTTCGGTTGTATCGATGTAAAACGTCAATGTAAGTAAACCTGCTACGCTTGAATAAGGCGATTCGCATGGAGCGGATCCCATGGTTCACAGAACGCATACTGGACTGTGAAACAGACAGGGCCGAGTCAACGAGGATAGCTATGCTGAGAAGGAAAAAGATTAAACCCATCACGCTTCGCGACGTCACCATTATTGATGACGCAAAGCTGCGTAAAGCGATTACCGCAGCCTCGCTCGGTAATGCGATGGAATGGTTCGATTTTGGTGTCTACGGTTTTGTGGCCTATGCGTTAGGTAAAGTGTTTTTCCCCGGGGCCGATCCCAGCCTGCAGATGATTGCCGCACTGGGTACGTTCTCCGTTCCCTTCCTGATTCGCCCGCTGGGTGGTCTGTTCTTCGGTATGCTCGGCGATAAATATGGTCGCCAGAAGATCCTTGCTATCACCATCGTTATTATGTCGATCAGTACATTCTGTATCGGCCTTATACCCTCTTACGCCACCATCGGCATTTGGGCACCCATTCTCCTGCTGATTTGTAAGATGGCCCAGGGCTTCTCCGTAGGCGGTGAATATACCGGTGCCTCGATCTTCGTTGCCGAGTATTCCCCGGACCGTAAGCGCGGTTTTATGGGAAGCTGGCTGGACTTCGGCTCGATTGCCGGGTTTGTCCTGGGGGCGGGCGTCGTGGTGCTGATTTCAACCGTGGTGGGTGAAGATAACTTCCTCGACTGGGGCTGGCGTATTCCGTTCTTCCTGGCATTGCCGCTGGGGATTATTGGCCTCTACCTGCGTCATGCGCTGGAAGAGACGCCTGCCTTCCAGCAGCACGTCGATAAACTGGAGCAGGGTGACCGCGAAGGGCTGCAGGATGGTCCTAAGGTATCGTTCAAAGAGATTGCCACTAAGCACTGGCGCAGCCTGCTGACCTGTATTGGTCTGGTGATTTCGACCAACGTGACCTACTACATGCTGTTGACCTACATGCCGAGCTATCTGTCGCATAACCTGCACTATTCGGAAGATCACGGTGTGCTGATTATTATCGCCATCATGGTGGGTATGCTGTTTGTGCAGCCGATTATGGGTCTGTTGAGTGACCGTTTTGGTCGTCGACCGTTCATTATTCTGGGAAGCGTTGCGCTGTTTGCTCTGGCAATCCCGGCATTTATTCTTATTAACAGTGATGTGCTGGGGCTGATTTTTGCCGGTCTGCTGATGCTGGCGGTGATCCTTAACTGCTTTATCGGGGTGATGGCCTCAACGCTGCCCGCAATGTTCCCGACCCACATTCGCTACAGCGCGCTGGCCGCAGCCTTTAACATCTCGGTGCTGATTGCCGGTCTGACCCCAACGCTTGCCGCCTCGCTGGTGGAGAGCACACAGAACCTGATGATGCCTGCTTATTACCTGATGGTGATCGCGGTGATTGGTTTGATTACCGGTATTACCATGAAGGAGACGGCAAATCGTCCTCTGAAAGGCGCAACGCCTGCGGCATCGGATATCCAGGAAGCGAAAGAGATCCTGCGTGAGCACTACGATAATGTAGAGCAGAAGATTGAGGATATTGACGCCGAGATTGAAGAGCTGCAGAAAAAACGCTCCCGACTGGTGGATCAGCATCCACGCATCAACGAGTAATAAATAAACCCGCCAACGGCGGGTTTTCTTTTATTAGCATCCGGCAGCGATGTAGTCGCCATTGGCACTGATGGGGATCACCGTCAGGAACAGCACTGTCGCGAATAGGATCAGGACTATCCCTCCGGCTATTTTGACTGCCGGTACCAGCCATCTTAATGAGGCGCTTTCTCCGAACCAGGTCACCGTGCGTTCGCGGGCGTACCTTACAGCAAGGGACAGCCCCACAATAGAGAGGGCGGTTCCCAGAGACATGGTCATGACTGCGGCCACCCCCCAGGTGACAATGCCCAGCGCGTTCGAAAACATCAGAATCATGATCGCCCCGCTGCACGGGCGTGCGCCAATCGCCAGAATCACACCCAGACGGGTTTTCCAGTCGCCCTGCGTCAGGTCTGTACCTACGCCGTGATGGCCGCAGCCACAGTGTTCGTCGTGCTGATGAAGTGGCTTAATGGCAGAGACAGACATTCTGCGCGGACGCAGACTTTTCAGCGCCTGGTAAATGACAAATGCGCCGAATGCGCCAATAAGCACTGCGCTGATCTTCTCCACATACCAGCGGCTGGTACTAATATCCCCTGAGGCGAGGTTAAATCCTACCGCCAGAATAAAGACAAACAGAATGGCGCTGACGCCCTGCATCAGGCTACCCAAGAAGGGGACGACCCGGGCGGCCAGCTCGCTTTCCTTATTGGTGGTCAGATAGGTCGTCACGATGAACTTTCCGTGCCCGGGTCCGATGGCGTGAAGGACACCATAAAGTAAAGCCCCCGTTAACAGCCATAATCCGCCGCTGTACTGGTGGTTATTAAGCTGCAGCAGATACATCACCAGATAGCGGTGCAGCGTAATTTGCGTGGCGAGACACCACTGGATAAAGGCGTTCCAGTGCGCATGCAGGGTAAAACCCGCAAAGAGAAGTGCCAGCAGCATCACCCCTGCTGTAGGGAGACGCCAGTCGCGGGTGAGGCGTTGTGTGGTCATGAGGGTGGGCCTGAACAGAGGAGAATATTTGCCGCTAGTATAGTTGATCTTCTCGCTCAATTCGTGGGATCGCGTCGGGAACCGTGCATGATTGTGGATAACTTTGTGCATAAAAGGGTATAAGGCGGGGTTTTGCTGGGGAATGCAGCAGTCAGTCATTTTTTTGCAACTTTTCGGTTGCGGTCGTTCGGGAACTC
>NZ_CDRQYH010000016.1:0-65406 GCF_977039595.1 Enterobacter sp. | reverse complement strand
CTTCGAAATCGAAGGCGAATATCCTCAGTTTGGTAACAACGACTCTCGCGTTGATGACATGGCGGTTGACCTGGTAGAACGTTTCATGAAGAAAATTCAGAAACTGACTACCTACCGTAACGCTATCCCGACTCAGTCTGTTCTGACCATCACCTCTAACGTTGTGTATGGTAAGAAAACCGGTAACACCCCAGACGGTCGTCGTGCTGGCGCGCCATTCGGCCCAGGTGCTAACCCAATGCACGGTCGTGATCAGAAAGGTGCTGTTGCCTCTCTGACTTCCGTAGCTAAACTGCCGTTTGCCTACGCGAAAGATGGTATCTCTTACACCTTCTCTATCGTGCCAAACGCGCTGGGTAAAGACGACGAAGTGCGTAAAACCAACCTCGCGGGTCTGATGGATGGTTACTTCCACCACGAAGCGTCCATCGAAGGTGGTCAGCACCTGAACGTGAACGTGATGAACCGTGAAATGCTGCTCGACGCGATGGAACACCCTGAGAAATATCCTCAGCTGACCATCCGCGTATCTGGCTACGCAGTACGTTTTAACTCCCTGACTAAAGAACAGCAGCAGGACGTTATCACCCGTACTTTCACTCAGTCCATGTAAGTGGAATTGACTGAAATCACGCGTTAACAAGCGTACAATAAAGGCTCCACGTCAGTGGGGCCTTTTTAGCACCCTCTCCACCTCAGTCTCTTTTGTCCGCTATCTATACTTAATGGATAACAGCCAAAACAGACTTAACACAGCCGGCTTTGAGCTGTGCATACACAGGCCCGGGACGGGCCGATGATGGAGATATCACCGCAATGTCAACTATTGGTCGTATTCACTCCTTTGAATCCTGTGGCACCGTTGATGGCCCGGGCATCCGCTTTATCACCTTTTTCCAGGGCTGCCTGATGCGCTGCCTGTACTGCCATAACCGCGATACCTGGGACACGCACGGCGGCAAAGAAGTGACCGTTGAAGACTTGATGAAAGAGGTGGTGACTTACCGCCACTTTATGAACGCGTCCGGTGGCGGCGTCACCGCATCCGGCGGTGAAGCCATTCTTCAGGCTGAATTTGTCCGTGACTGGTTCCGCGCCTGCCACAAAGAAGGCATTCATACCTGCCTGGATACCAATGGCTTTGTACGTCGCTACGATCCGGTGATTGATGAACTGCTTGAAGTGACCGATCTGGTGATGCTCGATCTCAAACAAATGAACGATGAGATCCATCAGAACCTCGTTGGTGTCTCAAACCACCGCACGCTGGAGTTTGCCAAATACATAGCCGACAAAGGCATCAAAACCTGGATCCGCTACGTGGTTGTTCCTGGCTGGTCAGACGACGACGACTCCGCGCACCGCCTGGGGGAATTCACCCGTGACATGGGCAACGTCGAGAAAATCGAGCTTCTGCCCTATCACGAGCTGGGTAAACATAAATGGGTGGCCATGGGCGAAGAGTACAAACTCGATGGCGTGAAGCCGCCGAAAAAAGAGACGATGGAACGCGTGAAAGGTATTCTCGAGCAGTATGGCCACAAGGTCATGTATTAAAGAAAAGGCCCGGTAAAACCGGGCCTTTTTTATATTCTATTTAAATACACCGTTAATAACGGACGTCACAATGGCTGTGCTCAGCGCAATTAAGACCAGGTCGTCCCCGACCACGCGCCATTCATAGCCTGGGTAGGAAGGAAGCTGGTCCAGCATAGAGGCTGGCACGTTTTTCTTCGCAATGCCCGGAGGAAGCGGCTTACCGCGCGCCAGGTTTTTCGCGATGCCCGGAGGCAGAGAGTCATAGCCCGTTAAGCCATAATTCAGCGCCAGGTGACGCGCATGATCGAAGCTCACGCGAGCATCAACATCATTACCGACATCTTTGCTATTTTTGAAGCTCTTATTCGATTTTCCAGGGTTATCCTGTCCGCTATTTTGCTTATTTCCATGGTTGCCGGAGTTACCAGAATTCCCGTTACCATGATTACCGCCATTACCTTGTCCGCCACCGTTTCCGTGACCACCGCCGTTCCCGTTTCCAGGATTAGCCATGACCGGAGCCGTTGCAAACGTTAAAGACAACACTACGGCAAGTGCGGTAGTGGAAAAACGACGAATAGACATGATTGCTGCCTTATAGTGGTAGGACTCACCTGAATTATCGCCAGGCATGAAAAACAGACAATACGTAAAAGTCTTATATGTGACAGGAACAAAAAAGCCTGTCATCGACAGGCTTAAATTTAATCAGGCATGTGCCACAGGCGTTGGATGCTCACCTGCTTTACGCAGCAGCATTAAGAGATATATAAACGACACGCTGGCAATCATGATAAACAGTAAATTGTCGGAGTAATTCTGCATCAGCATCGCGGTAAACGTCGGCCCTAATAAGCTGCCGATGGTATAGCTCAGTAACAGCGCCTGGTTCATTGCCACCAGCTGGTGATGCTCAACTTTTTCGCAGGCCCAGGCCATTGCCACCGGATAGAGCGTAAAGCCGGCGGCCCCGAGAATGAACAGCGCAGGCGCCATCGCGGCATTGCTGAGCATGGCAAGACATCCCATGATGACCACGAAGACCTGAACGCGCAGCACCAGCAAACGACCGAAGCGGTCTGCCAGTCGGCCAATCGGCCACTGCCCGACGATCCCCGCACTCACCATGACCGCCATCCAGAAGCCAATTCCGGAATCGCTGACGCCCTGATGATTCAGATAGAGCGGCATCAGGCCATAGAGCGAGCCCAGTACAATCCCCGATATAATGCAGCCGTTAACGCCCAGACGCGCATGACGCAGTCTGAGCATTGGCCAGACGTGGGTTGCTTCCTGGTGTTCGCTGTTCTGGTTCACGATGCGCGTGAAGAGCAAAGGCAAGATCGCGGCCAGCACCATACCCGTAACCCACGGCAGAACGCTCATGAGGTCGGTTGGCAGCTTGCTGACCATCAGTTGCCCCAGCACGGTGCCGACGTAATAAACCATCATATAGGCTGCCAGCAGGCGTCCACGGTTACGGGAAGTGCCGCTGCACATCAGCGCACTTTCAACCACCACCCAAATCATCGCACAGCCTACACCGGCTATGAAGCGCCATGCCATCCAGCTCCAGAAGCCGACCATCAGGCCTAGCCCCGCACAACCGGCGGCGAAAATCATCGAAGCCAGATAATAGCTGCGGTTAAAGCCAAAGCGTTTAATCAGGCTCCCGGTCACCAGCGTACCCAGCAGGTTCCCGGTAAAAAAGGATGAACTGACCATACCCACCTGCCAGGTCGGTAAGTTTTCATGGGCGAGCCACAGCGGGACGAGCGTATTTAACACTGCGATCGCCAGGGTCAACAGAAGCAGGCCACAGAGCAACAGAAGCACTGGCCGGGTATAGGTGGTCATGGATTAAAAACCGTGAGGAAGTTCAGATTTCGTGCGCATCATGCCACTGCCAAAAACAAAGTCAATCCACTGATTTAGCCGCCTCGCACAATATGTTCCCTGTCGATTTAAAAAACTTATCCTGCTAATACCACGCCTGCTATAGATATTAATTATGTATCTGTTTTTATTTATTAATGGGAGGAATTAAAACAAAACGACAGACGAAAAATTTCATGATCGAAAAAAGAAAAAGCCGGGCGCTCAGGCCCGGCTTGATATAACCAAATACAACGTTAACTGGCGATAGCCATACCTACGGTCATATGCAACCCGTAGAACACACCGCGGCCAATCAGTTCACCCGCCAGGACCAGCACAAAGGCCAGTGACAGCAGCGGTAGCGCGGGCTGATAACCTTTGAGCTGAGGAGCGATCCAGAATACCAACGCGGCGACCAGCAGAACGATGCGCCAGGCCATCAGAGCACCGTAGTCCGGTACCAGGGCAGAAGCCTGCTGGATAGAGCTGTGAATGGTTGCCAGTTCTGCACCCTGCATCAGGGCGACTATCGAACTCACTACCAGCGCCAGCAGAGAAACTGCGGGCAGCAAACGCATTGCCCACCCGTCTACGCCCGCCACGCGCAGCAGCAGGTAGCCCAGCAGCGGTCCGCCGATCAACATCGTCAGGAAGAAGCTCATTGGCGTCCAGACGCTGTACCATGTTGGAACGGTATCGATGGTGTTATAGACGCGCACCATCATCCACACGAACACCACGCCTAACACCATGGTCACGATTAGCCACAGGCTGCGCAGACCCGCAGGCAATTTTTTCATGGCGGCCAACAGCCAGCCCAACCCACCGACGGCAAAGAAAATTGCTCCGCTGGCAATCTCGTTACTGAGGGATGAGGCCCCCACGCGGTTCAGGGAGTTAAACGCGCGCATAGGCGAACCCAGGTGAAGCGTAGAGGCGATAAACCCAATCCCCATCAGCACCCACAGGCCAAACATGCTCAACACTAAACGCTGCTGCTGTTCAGCATTGAGGCGACCTTTCAACAGCGCCAGCGCGAGCACAATGAAACCACCCGCCACGCACTGACCAAAGACCGTGAAGATCATCAGCGGCCATTCATGCCATCCACTTCCCATCTCACACCTCCTTCGGATTTGCCAGGTAGCCGGTGGTATCACCTGTAGGACGGCTGTTGGCGTTAGGTTTAATCACAATGCTCGGCTTCGTGAAATGCGCAGACGGCAGCGGTGCCACGGCAGCGAGCTGACCGTGTTTTTGACGCAGCTCTTCAATAGGACCGAAGTCCAGCGCGCGCAGCGGGCAGGACTCGACGCAAATCGGCTTTTTGCCGTCCGCCACGCGGGTATGGCAACCGTCGCATTTGGTCATATGACCTTTGGCGGCATTGTACTGCGGCGCGCCGTACGGGCACGCCATATGGCAGTACCGACAGCCGATGCAGACATCTTCGTCCACCACCACAAAACCGTCTTCACGCTTGTGCATCGCCCCGCTCGGGCAGACCTTAGTACAGGCCGGATCTTCACAGTGGTTACAGGCAATTGACAGGTAATAGGCAAAAACGTTCTGATGCCAGACGCCGTTATCTTCCTGCCAGTCCCCCCCGGCGTATTCATAAATACGGCGGAAGCTGACGTCAGGGGTCAGGTCTTTGTAATCTTTACAGGCCAGCTCGCAGGTTTTGCACCCGGTGCAACGGCTGGAATCAATAAAAAATCCATACTGGGTTGTCATCGGTTACTCCTTAAACCTTTTCAACCTGGACAAGGTTTGTGTGGGATGGGTTGCCTTTCGCCAGCGGCGACGGACGCTGCGTGGTCAGTACGTTAATACTGCCAGCCTGGTCGATGCGGTTTGCATCAGGCCTATACCAGGCACCTTCACCCAGCGCCACTACGCCTGGCATCATGCGCGGCGTCACTTTGGCTTCAATGTGAACCTCGCCGCGACCGTTGAAGATCCGCACGCGATCGCCATTGCTGATGCCTCGCGCTTTGGCATCCATCGGGTTGATCCACATCTCCTGTCGGCAGGCGGCTTTCAGCACGTCGACGTTACCGTAGGTAGAGTGAACACGCGCTTTGTAGTGGAAGCCGGTCAGCTGCAGCGGGAATTTCGCCGTCAGCGGATCGTTGTAGTTTTCAAAGCCCGGCGTGTAGATCGGCAGCGGATCGATAACGTCCCCTTCCGGCAGTTCCCAGGTTGACGCAATTTTTGCCAACTCTTCGGAATAGATTTCTATTTTGCCCGACGGCGTGGTCAGCGGGTTCGCCTGCGGATCTTCACGGAACGCTTTGTACGCCACGTGGTGCCCTTCCGGATCGCGCTGTTTGTACATCCCCTGCTTGCGGAAGGTGTCAAAGTCCGGCAGGTCAGGAATGGCCTTACGGGAGAGTTCATGCAGATGGCGCATCCACCCTTCCTGAGTCCGCCCCTCGGTAAACTGCTGCTCAACGCCAAGACGTTTCGCCAGCTCGGAGGTCATCTCATAAATGGTTTTGCACTCAAAGCGCGGTTTAATCGCCTGGTCGGTAAAAATCACGTAGGACATGTTGCCGCAGGATGCATCCAGCGCGAAATCCATCTGCTCAGAGGCGGTGCAGTCCGGCAGCAGGATATCGGCATATTTCGCCGAAGAGGTCATGTGGCAGTCGATCACCACAATCATCTCGCACTTCTTGTCGTCCTGCAGGATTTCATGGGTACGGTTGATTTCTGAATGCTGGTTGATGAGGCAGTTACCGGCATAGTTCCAGATCATCTTGATCGGCACGTCCAGCTTGTCCTTGCCGCGCACGCCGTCGCGCAGGGCGGTCATTTCCGGGCCGCGTTCAATCGCATCGGTCCACATAAACATGGAGATGCTGGTCTGAACCGGGTTATCCAGCGTCGGCATACGTTCGAACGGCACTTCATATGAACCTTCACGCGCGCCGGTGTTACCGCCGTGAATGCCGACGTTGCCGGTCAGAATGGAGAGCATGGAGATGGCACGGGTCGCGATTTCGCCGTTCGCATGACGCTGCGGACCCCAGCCCTGGCTGATATAGGCCGGTTTGGCTGAACCAATTTCACGCGCCAGCTGAACGATACGATCAGCCGGGATGCCGGTGATGGTGGACGCCCACTCCGGCGTTTTCGCCACGCCGTCGCTGCCCTGTCCGAGAATATACGCCTTGTAGTGACCGTTTGCCGGCGCGCTGGCTGGCAGAGTTTTCTCGTCATAGCCGACGCAGTATTTATCCAGGAAAGGCTGATCGACAAGATTCTCAGTGATCATCACCCACGCCAGGGCGGAGACCAGCGCCGCGTCGGTCCCCGGACGAATGGGAATCCACTCGTCTTCACGTCCGGCGCCGGTGTCGGTGTAGCGTGGGTCGATGATGATCATGCGGGCATTGGATTTGGCGCGGGCCTGTTCGAGGTAGTAGGTTACCCCACCGCCGCTCATGCGGGTTTCACCCGGGTTATTGCCGAACAGCACCACCAGCTTACTATTTTCGATATCAGACGGGCTGTTTCCGTCCGCCCAGCCGCCATAGGTGTAGTTCAGGCCAGCAGCAATCTGCGCCGATGAGTAGTCACCATAGTGATTGAGATAACCGCCGCAGCAGTTCATCAGGCGCGCCACCAGCGTTTTACCCGGTGGCCAGGAACGGGTCAGCGTGCCGCCAAGCGTCCCGGTACCGTAGTTCAGGTAGATGGATTCGTTGCCGTACTCTTTAATCAAACGCTGCATGTTAGTGGCAATGATATCGTAGGCTTCATCCCAGCTAATCCGCTCGAACTTCCCTTCCCCACGCTTACCGACGCGCTTCATCGGGTATTTCAGGCGGTCAGGATTATAGACACGACGACGCATGGAGCGACCGCGCAGGCAGGCACGGACCTGATGTAACCCTTCGTAGTTATCGTCCCCGGTATTGTCGGTTTCGACATATTTAATTTCACCATCCACCACATGCATACGCAGCGGACAACGGCTACCGCAGTTGACGGTACAGGCACTCCACACCACTTTTTCCGGGGAAGTGGCCGGAGACAGAGCATCAGCCGCCGACGCCAGTCGGGTAAAGGGGAGCGTGAAGGCACTGCTGGCTACGGCCAGGCCGCCTATAGCCGTGGTTTTCATCAAACCACGGCGAGTGACCTCGGCAGCCATTAATGCTTCAGGCGCGTTGATTTTCATAGAGACTCACTTTGGTTGCTCACAAAGAAAAGCGAGGCGGCGCAAACCGCTATGTAGTTTTATATATAACGAATATTTTCGTTATCAGCGTTTTATGCTGACTTTCATTCGGAGGAGTATTACTACTTTAGAGGGAGGGGGTATTGCGTCGTATCAATTCATAAGCATAAAAAAAGCGCCCTGAGGCGCTTTTTTGTTTTAAGACAAATATTAACCGATGTACTGCTGGCCTTTCATGTATGGACGCAGCACTTCAGGGATCTCGATACGACCGTCTGCCTGCTGATAGTTTTCCAGCACGGCAACCAGGGTACGACCCACAGCCAGACCAGAACCGTTCAGGGTATGTACCAGACGGGTTTTCTTGTCAGATTTGCTGCGGCAGCGTGCCTGCATGCGGCGCGCCTGGAAATCCCAGACGTTAGAGCAGGAGGAGATTTCACGGTAGGTGTTCTGCGCAGGCACCCACACTTCCAGATCGAAGGTTTTGCAGGCGCCAAAGCCCATATCACCGGTACACAGAGCCATACGACGGTACGGCAGACCCAGCAGCTCCAGAACCTTCTCCGCGTGGCCGGTCATCTCTTCCAGCGCGTCCATAGATTCTTCAGGACGAACGATCTGCACCATCTCAACTTTGTCGAACTGGTGCATACGGATCAGACCGCGCGTGTCGCGACCGTAAGAACCTGCTTCAGAACGGAAGCACGGAGAGTGTGCCGTCAGCTTAATTGGCAGGTCGTCTTCATCGATGATCTCATCACGCACGAGGTTAGTCAGCGGCACTTCAGCGGTTGGGATCAGCGCGTAGTTGCTGCTGTCTGCTTCCTCGTCCAGAGGACGGGTATGGAACAGATCGCCGGCAAATTTTGGCAGCTGGCCCGTACCGTACAGCGTATCGTGGTTGACCAGATACGGCACGTAGGTTTCGCTGTAGCCATGCTGCTCGGTGTGCAGATCCAGCATGAACTGCGCCAGCGCGCGGTGCAGATGGGCAATCTGGCCTTTCATCACCACGAAGCGAGAACCTGTCAGCTTAACCGCTGCCGCAAAGTCCAGGCCCGCGTGCATTTCGCCCAGCGTCACGTGATCGCGTACTTCGAAGTCAAACTCACGAGGCGTACCCCAGCGCTTCACTTCAACGTTGTCGTTTTCATCTTTGCCGACAGGCACGCTGTCGTCAGGAATATTCGGGATAGCCAGGGCAATATCACGAATCTCGGCCTGAAGAACGTCCAGCTCAGCTTTCGCCTGATCCAGTTCTTCACCCAGCTTGTTCACTTCCAGGCGTAATGGCTCAATATCTTCCCCGCGCGCTTTCGCCTGGCCGATGGATTTCGATCGAGAGTTACGCTCTGCCTGCAGATTTTCAGTTTGTACCTGCAGTACTTTACGACGCTCTTCAAGAGCGCGTAGCTTATCTACATCCAGCTTAAAGCCCCGGCGTGCCAGTTTTTCAGCGACTGCGTCTGGCTCATTACGCAGCAGATTGGGATCGAGCATGCTTATCCTGTGCTTATCGAATTAAAATAGGGAAATGTGACCACAGCCTGCGGCCACAAGGATACTACGCCAACATTACCGCAACGATTGAACTAACGGTAGCGTTTTATAGGGCTATTTTGATCCTGTCCGGCGAGCCAGGTGAGCTTTTCACCAATCTTGCCTTCAAGACCTCTGTTTGTGGGGCGATAATAGCGCGTTTGTGCCATCTCCTGCGGGAAATATTCCTCCCCTGCGGCGTAGGCATTGGGTTCATCATGAGCGTAGCGGTACTCCTGCCCATACCCCATCTCTTTCATCAGTTTGGTCGGTGCATTACGCAGATGAACCGGCACATCGTAGTCCGGGCGTTCACGCGCATCCGACATTGCCGCTTTAAACGCGGTATAAACCGCATTGCTTTTCGGCGCGCAGGCCAAATAAACAATCGCCTGCGCAATGGCACGTTCGCCCTCCGCGGGTCCAACGCGGGTGAAGCAGTCCCAGGCCGACAGCGCGACCTGCATAGCGCGTGGATCGGCATTGCCAACATCTTCAGACGCAATCGCCAGACAGCGGCGCGCGACATACAACGGATCGCCGCCCGCAGTGATAATGCGCGCGTACCAGTAAAGCGCCGCATCCGGCGCGCTGCCGCGTACCGACTTATGCAGCGCCGAGATCAGGTCGTAAAAACGGTCGCCTTTATTGTCGAAACGGGCGCTGCGTTCACCAGCAATTTCGGTGAGCAATTCCGGTTTAAGCACCCGCTTCCCGGCATCGTCGACTTCGGCCATATCGGCCATCATTTCCAGCGTATTCAGCGCCCGACGCGCATCGCCGTTGACCAGCTCCGCGATCGCACGACGCGTGTCGTCGGGCAGAACGATATTCTGCCCGCCGTAGCCGCGCGCTTTGTCGTCCATCGCCTGGGTGAGAACCTTTTCAATATCCTCGGTAGTCAGCGATTTGAGCAGATAAACGCGCGCGCGGGAGAGTAGCGCCGAGTTCAGTTCAAACGACGGATTCTCGGTGGTCGCGCCGATGAAGAAGATCGTGCCGTCTTCAATATGCGGCAGGAAGGCATCCTGCTGGCTCTTGTTGAAGCGGTGTACTTCGTCCACGAAGAGGATGGTGCGCCGCCCGGCATTGCGGTTCTGCCGCGCACGCTCGATCGCCTCACGGATCTCCTTCACGCCGGAGGTCACCGCCGAGATGCGTTCAACGTCCGCGTTGGCATAGCGGGCGATCACTTCTGCAAGCGTGGTCTTGCCGGTGCCAGGGGGCCCCCAGAGGATCATGGAGTGAAGATGCCCGGCCTCAATGGCGCGTGGCAATGGCTTACCGGCAGCCAGCAGGTGCTGCTGGCCGATGTACTGCGCTAAATTTTCTGGCCGCATACGGGCGGCCAGAGGTTGAAACGCGTTATCTGAAAAATCGAGCGACAGATTGCCCACTCACGCCTCTTACTTATTGCGTTGGTCGTCCACCGTCACGCCCTTCGGCGGGGTAAAGGTGAATTTCGATGCATCAACGGCGCCGTTCTGCTGAGATTTAAGCTGGTAGCTGCTGCGCTGATCGTCCTGCTCAACCGCGCCGAACTGATTAATGGTACCGTTGGTGCTCACGTTAATGGTGAACTGCTTCAGGTTGCCGTTGCTGCCTTTCGGCGTCAGGACGAACTCGTCACCCGTCTGTTTAATATTGTACTGCTGCCAGTCGCTGGCCTGGTTTCGGGCAATCAGCATAAACGGCGTATTGCTGGTGGCATCTTTCAGCCAGGTCGCAGTAGCCTGCTCAACGAACGGGTTGTAGAACCATAAGGTTTTACCGTCAGACACCAGGATGCTCTCATCCGGCTGGGTCATGTGCCAGTTGAACAGATTTGGGCGTTTTACCCACAAATCTCCCTGGCCTTCCTGCACCGCGTTGCCGCTGCCGTCCGTCACTTTTTGCGTGAAGCTGGCGTGGAAGCTGCTTACTTTATCCAGTCGGCTTTTAAGGTCGCTGGCTGCATCAGCCCAGACGCTGCTGGCAACAAAACTGGTGAGTAATGCACAGGCGATGGCGATTTTTTTCATTGTTATTCCTTAAAATACGTCTTCCCGATATGGGATTTCCGTCTTCTATTCTGGACCTGCCCGAAGGCAGGCGACAGAAGAAAATGCTTAATTTTGGCTGATTTACCCTTCTTTGCAAACGCTGAAGGTTAATCAAACGGCGGCGGCGCCAGCACCTCGCGGTTACCGTTATGCCCCTGCTCGCTCACAATGCCCTGCGCTTCCATCTGCTCGATGATACGCGCTGCGCGGTTATAGCCGATGCGGAATTGACGCTGCACGCCTGAGATGGACGCTTTGCGTTTTTCGGTAACGAAGTTAACCGCCTGATCGAATAACGGATCCAGCTCTTCACCACCGTCGAAGCCACCGCCGCCGCCTTCGCTTTCCGTATCGCTGGTAATGCCGTCAATATATTGTGGACGACCGCGCGCTTTCCAGTCCTGCACGACAGCGTGAACTTCCTCGTCGCGGACAAACGCACCGTGAACACGCACCGGAGAAGTGGAGTTCGGGCCGGAATAGAGCATGTCCCCCATTCCCAGCAGCGACTCTGCGCCGCCCTGATCAAGAATGGTACGGGAGTCAATTTTGCTTGATACGGTAAAGGCGATACGCGTCGGAATGTTCGCTTTGATAAGACCAGTGATAACGTCCACGGAAGGACGCTGGGTCGCCAGCACAAGGTGAATACCAGCCGCACGCGCTTTCTGCGCCAGACGGGCAATCAACTCTTCCACTTTCTTACCAACGGTCATCATCAGGTCAGCGAATTCATCGACCAGCACGACGATATAAGGCAGTTTTTCCAGCACCGGATGCTGGGCATCCATGCTGTCACCTGGCTTCCAGTAAGGATCCGGGATCGGACGTCCCATACGCATAGCCTGGGCGATTTTCTCGTTATAACCGGCCAGATTACGTACGCCCAACGCAGACATCAGCTTGTAGCGGCGTTCCATCTCATTGACGCTCCAGCGCAGGGCGTTGGCGGCGTCTTTCATGTCGGTGACCACTTCGGTCAGCAGATGCGGGATGCCTTCGTAGACCGAAAGTTCGAGCATTTTCGGGTCGATCATGATGAAACGCACATCTTCCGGCTGCGCTTTATAGAGCATGCTGAGGATCATGGCGTTCACACCGACAGACTTACCGGAACCGGTAGTACCCGCGACCAGCAGGTGAGGCATTTTTGCGAGGTCTGCCACCACCGGATCGCCAGCGATATCTTTACCCAGCACCACTGTCAGCGGGGATGGGTTATCGCGGAATTTGGTGTTATCCAGCACTTCACGCAGGTAGACGGTCTGACGTTTCTTGTTCGGCAGCTCAAGACCAACGTAAGGTTTGCCCGGTATCACTTCCACCACACGTACCGCAACGGTCGACAAGGAACGCGCCAGGTCGCGGGACAGGTTAGAAATACGCGCGGCTTTAACGCCTGGCGCCAGGTTCAGTTCAAAACGGGTGATAACAGGGCCCGGCGAGTAGTTCACCACGTCAGCCTTGATACGGAAGTCGGCCAGACGGGCTTCCACCAGACGCGCCATCTGCTCCAGCGCGAAGGTATCGACGGGTTCCACTTCCGACGGCGGCGGCGTTAACAGATCAAGAGACGGCAGCGGCGTGCTTGGACGCTGCAGCGGACGGCTGTCACCGTTACGCATCAGCAGCGGGTGAATCAGGCTCTCTTGCTGCTGAGGCGCAGGCTGCTGGAACTGCGGCGGCTGCGGTTGCTGAACTGGTTGTTGCGGTTGCGCATATGGCTGCTGAACGGGCTGCTGCGGCTGCGCATACGGCTGATGAACAGGTTGTTGCGGCTGTGCATAGGCCTGTGGTGCTGGCTGCTGGCGCACAGGCTCAACTTCCGGCATCACGCTCGGGGTAAATAAAGGCTCGCTCGGGCCATCATCCACCAGATCCTTCATCGGCGAGAATTCAAAATCAGACAGTGAGAACGGATTTGCACCAGCCGGTTGTTCACCGGAATAACGCTGCTGCTGGGTGGCGGCGAACTGGCGCGCTAATTCCGCTTCTGCAGCGTCATCTTCGTCTTCAGGCACAGGTTCACCGTGCTGATATTCTTCACCGTAGCGTTGATTCTGCTGCGCGGCGAACTGGCGGGCCAGCTCGTCCTGTTGCATCTCATCGGCGTCATCTTCGTACTCTGGCTCGCGCGCTTTCTCTTCTGCCATGCGCTGGGAAGGCAGCTTGATACCATAAGAGGCAAGTTCACGACGGGTTGGTACGCGAACGCGGTTAGGACGAGGCAGTTGCGGACCAATCCCCTCCTTCACCTGAGGACGTGGCGCGCCCCCTGTTGCCAGGCTAAAGACAGGTGCAGCCACGGCAGCGGCCGCGGTAGCCTGCTTCACGCTTTCCGCTACGGGTGCAACTACAGGTGTCGAGTCGACCGGTGGAACTGGGACAGAAGGCGCTTTCGTCACCGGCTCCTGCACCGATTCAGGCACAGGCTGATACCAGGCGGCCAGCTGTTCGCGTTCACGCGCGCGGCGCTCTTCGACTTCTTCAAAATAGTACAGCGGTGGACGGGCTGGCTTCACCTCTTCCACGATCTCAGGTTCAGGCTGCGGCGCTACATGAGGCTGCACAGGTTCAACCGGTTCAGGCACATACTCCTGATACGGTTGGGCCACTGGCTGTTCAAAGTGAGGGTAATCTTGCGGTTCATACGCAGGCTGCGGCGGCTGATATGGCTGCTGCCACTGCTCCTGCTGCACAGGGACATAGCTCTCTGGTTCAGGCGCGATAACAGGCTCCGGCGTGTGAACACCGGGAGCAGTCTGCCAGTCAACCTGAGGTTGCTGAATAACGGATTCCGGCGGCGAAACCGGCGCGGATGGCATCACGGCGTCGACAGGCGCGGCATACGCCTGCGCTGCGGTTGTCGCGGCTGCGGCTGCCGCAACCGGTTCAGTGACCGAGTGACCGTTTAACAGCGGGTCGTATTCGTCAAAGTCCCCGGGCGTGGCCCGGCTGCCAGAGAAGAGCACATCGTCAGGATCGACTGCGACACCCGCAGCGCGATACGCCACCTGCTCGTCTTCATCCATGCGTTTACCGGAGAAGAGCGCCTCATCGGTTTTACGACCTAGCGGGTTGGCAAATTTCTCAGCAACACGCTGACGACGCGCCAGCGCGCCGCGCAGAATACGCGTACGACGAGATTCGCGACGCTGCACAGGCGCGTCATCTTCCTCTTCATCTTCGTACTCGTCTTCATCAACCCACGTATCGTCACGGCGGGTACGGTTGCTGGCGAAGGTCAGAATGGTGAGGATAAAACTACCAATTTTCTCGGCAATGCTCACCCAGGACCAGCCGGTAAACAGCGTTAGCCCGGCCGCCCAAATGCACAGCAGCGCCAGCGTGCCGCCGCTGCTGTGCAGCATCGGCTGTAGCGCAGAACTGAGTAAGCTGCCGATTACACCGCCAGAGGCGAAGTACCAGATATCATCCGCATTGATTGCCGCTAGCCCGCACGAAGTAAGGATCAGCGCCAGCGCGCCAATCAGGCGCAGCGACACGGCGAAATAGTCGATGTAATCATCGTTCTGACGATGACGCCACGCAAACCAGCAGCCGCCAATGATAATAACGGGGAGGGTGTAGGCCATCACACCGAAAATGAAAAACAGCGTATCCGCCAGCCAGGCACCAGGGACACCGCCTAAATTATGGATAGGCTCATGCCATGCAGTTTGTGACCAGCTGGGATCTGAAGGATTGAAACTGAATAAGGCTGCCATCAGCCAGACGGCAAAAAGGGCAATAACAATCAGCAAAGCC
This sequence comes from Enterobacter sp., assembly GCF_977039595.1. Lineage (NCBI taxonomy): Bacteria > Pseudomonadati > Pseudomonadota > Gammaproteobacteria > Enterobacterales > Enterobacteriaceae > Enterobacter > Enterobacter sp. Next base: position 50,445 of record NZ_CDRQYH010000016.1, on the reverse strand, counting down.
TCGAGGAGACGACGTCCGCTGCTTAGCTTCGATAGTGTGACTTCTTTGTCTTCAGTGTATTCCTGGCTCAAAAAAGGCTCTCCAGGTATCAGGCATATCCTGCCTTTTTGCTAAAACGGACAACAGCGCCGGGACTCCCCGGCACTGTTGCTGTATGGATTAACAGGAGTGTAATCAAACTACGCTGATTTTGCACCTGTTCCGTGTTAGCGCGTCTTAATAACCAGACGATTGCTCTGTTTGACCTCTTCCATCACCACATATGTACGGGTGTCGTTCACGCCTGGCAGACGCAGCAGGGTTTCCCCCAGCAGCTTACGGTAGGCGGACATATCAGGCACACGGGTTTTCAACAGGTAGTCGAAATCACCGGACACCAGATGACACTCTTGAATTTCTTCAAGTTTTTGTACAGCGGCGTTGAATTGTTCAAACACATCCGGCGCACCACGATTCAGAGTAATCTCAACAAATACCAGAAGTGAGGCATCCAGATAATGCGGGTTCAACAGAGCAGTGTAGCCCTGAATGAAACCCTGTCTTTCCAGTCGGCGCACACGCTCAAGGCACGGCGTCGGGGAAAGTCCCACACGTTTTGAAAGCTCGACGTTGGAAATACGCCCATCCTTTTGCAATTCATTAAGAATGTTACGATCGATACGGTCGAGATCTTTGCCAGGGCGCTTCTTGCTATCTACCATTATTATTGTCTCTCTGTATTCCTTCCCTACTCCTGCCTGGACCCTGTGCACATCACTGTTCAGAGCCTGTACCCGTTAGTCATCACATCGCCTGATTATGTAATAGACGCGATGCGGATTCGGGTTCTGTTGGTAAGAAGACCGTTGCCCGAAGGCTGTCACCGACATCACGTATGGCGTCTGTCCACGCCATGCGTAGATTTCACTGACCCGGTAAAAATGGCATTTACGTGCATGCCTATGCGGCATACGGTTAACGCGGTTTTTTTTCTTCCTTGAATGTTTTCGCAAAAGCGCAGGGGATTGTCAAAGCAAAACATCGTTTTTTAGTACAACATGCCGGATATTCATTACGGCAGGGTATTAATCCTCATTTTATTGCCTTAGAAACGACCGCTTTTATCGAGAAAGCGTGAGGTTATCGCGCGCTATTCATCGTCCACGGCTATTACACAGATTGATATCAAAATTGCTGCGCTCTTTTTTTACGGCAACAAATTCCCTACAATCCAGCCAAATGTCTGCCAACAACAATGGGGATCTCATGGGCACGGCCAAACACAGTAAGCTGCTAATCCTTGGTTCTGGACCTGCGGGATATACCGCAGCGGTCTATGCTGCACGCGCTAACCTGCACCCGGTACTCATCACCGGTATGGAAAAAGGCGGTCAGCTGACCACCACCACCGAAGTGGAAAACTGGCCAGGGGACCCGAACGACCTGACCGGGCCGCTGCTGATGGAACGTATGCACGAGCATGCCGCTAAATTCGAAACCGAAATTCTGTTCGACCACATTAACAAGGTCGATCTTCAGAACCGTCCTTTCCGCCTGACGGGCGACAGCGGCGAATACACCTGCGACGCGCTGATCATCGCCACGGGTGCTTCTGCCCGTTACCTCGGTCTGCCATCCGAAGAAGCGTTCAAAGGCCGCGGCGTCTCTGCCTGCGCAACCTGCGACGGTTTCTTCTACCGTAATCAGAAAGTCGCGGTCATCGGCGGCGGCAACACCGCAGTGGAAGAAGCGCTCTATCTGGCAAACATTGCCTCTGAGGTGCACCTGATCCACCGTCGCGAAACCTTCCGCGCGGAGAAGATCCTGATCAAACGTCTGATGGATAAAGTAGCAAGTGGCAGCATCGTGCTGCATACCAACCGTACCCTGGAAGAGGTGACGGGCGACCAGATGGGCGTTGCCGGTCTGCGTATCCGTGATACCCAGAACACCGATAACGTTGAAACGCTGGAAGTAGCGGGCCTGTTTGTGGCGATCGGTCACAGTCCGAACACCGCGATCTTCGACGGTCAGCTGGAGCTGGAAAACGGCTACATCAAAGTGCAGTCCGGCATTCACGGTAATGCGACCCAGACCAGCATCCCGGGCGTCTTTGCGGCTGGCGACGTGATGGACCATATTTATCGTCAGGCGATTACTTCTGCGGGCACCGGCTGTATGGCCGCGCTGGACGCTGAACGCTACCTCGATGGACTGGCTGAACAAGGTAAATAATCTTTACAAGTCAGTAACAAACGTAAATAAAGGCGGCGATAAGTCGCCTTTATTGTCTCCCCGTTGTAACATTGCGCTGCCCAACTTCTAATAACGTCACCTGCAAAGTACGCAATGGAAAAAACCCGTCAACAAGAGTTAACACGCTGGCTGAAACAGCAAAGCGTTATTTCCCGCCGCTGGCTTACGATTTCCCGTCTTTTGGGGTTCGTTAGCGGTCTGTTGATTGTTGCCCAGGCATGGCTGCTGGCCCGCATTCTTAATCACATGATCATGGAGAACATCCCGCGCGAAGCGCTCCTGCTGCCCTTTATTGTCCTGATCCTGATTTTTGTTCTGCGCGCCTGGGTGGTATGGCTGCGTGAGCGCGTCGGTTTTCACGCCGGACAGCACATCCGTTACGAGATCCGCCGTCAGGTGCTCGACAGGCTTCAGGAAGCCGGGCCTGCCTGGATCCAGGGTAAACCGGCCGGTAGCTGGGCGACGCTGATCCTTGAGCAGATTGACGATATGCACGACTACTACGCGCGCTATCTGCCGCAGATGGCCCTTGCCGTCTTCGTTCCGCTGCTGATCGTTATCGCTATCTTCCCGGTGAACTGGATGGCGGCGCTGATTCTGATGGGAACCGCCCCGCTGATCCCGCTGTTTATGGCGCTGGTCGGGATGGGGGCAGCGGATGCCAACCGCCGTAACTTCCTGGCATTGGGTCGCCTGAGTGGCCATTTCCTCGATCGTCTTCGCGGCATGGAGACATTGCGCATTTTTGGCCGCGGTGAAGCGGAAACCGAAAATATTCGCATGGCGTCACAGGACTTCCGTCAGCGCACCATGGAAGTCTTACGCCTCGCCTTCTTATCTTCCGGCGTCCTGGAATTCTTCACCTCGCTGTCGATCGCCCTCGTGGCGGTCTACTTCGGCTTCTCCTACCTTGGCGCGCTGGATTTCGGCCATTACGGCACGGCGGTGACCCTTTCTGCCGGTTTCCTGGCGCTGATCCTGGCGCCGGAATTTTTCCAGCCGCTTCGCGATCTGGGAGCCTTCTATCACGCCAAAGCGCAGGCGGTTGGCGCCGCCGATAGCCTGAAAACGTTTCTGGAAACGCCGCTGGCCCACCCGGAGCGGGGTGACGTAACGCTGAATACTAAAGATCCGGTGACGATTGAAGCGCAGGACTTTTCCATTCTGTCGCCCGAAGGCAAAATCCTCGCCGGTCCGCTGAACTTTACTTTACCTGCCGGACAACGCGTGGTGCTCGTCGGCACCAGCGGTTCCGGGAAAAGCTCTCTACTGAACGCGCTATCCGGTTTTATGGCCTACACGGGTTCACTGCGGATCAACAAAACCGAACTGCGCAACCTCGAGCCTGACGCCTGGCGTAAACAGCTCAGTTGGGTAGGACAAAACCCGCAGCTCCCGGCTTCTACGCTGCATGAAAACGTGCTTCTGGCGCGCCCGGACGCGCGTGAAGATGAGCTGCAATCGGTTCTCGACCGCGCCTGGGTCAGCGAATTTCTGCCTCTGCTGCCGAAAGGGGTGGATACTGTGGTCGGCGATCAGTCCGCCGGGCTGTCGGTCGGGCAGGCGCAGCGCGTGGCCGTTGCCCGAGCGCTGCTTAACCCATGCCAGCTGATGCTGCTGGACGAGCCCGCAGCAAGCCTGGATGCCCACAGCGAGCAGCGCGTAATGGAGGCCCTGAACGCTGCCTCCCGGCAGCAAACCACCCTGATGGTTACCCACCAGCTGGAAGGCATTGCCGACTGGGACCAGATCTGGGTCATGGAGAACGGTCGTATTGTTGAGCAAGGCGATTACGCCTCTCTCGTTGCCGCCCAGGGACCATTTGCCGCCCTGCTGGCGAACCGTCAGGAGGATATCTGATGCGCGCTCTGCTGCCTTATCTTGCGCTCTATAAACGCCACAAATGGATGCTGACGCTGGGGATTGTGCTGGCCATTGTCACGCTGCTCGCCAGCATCGGTCTGCTCACGCTTTCCGGCTGGTTCCTGTCGGCCTCGGCCGTCGCAGGGTTCGCCGGTTTATACAGCTTCAACTATATGCTTCCGGCTGCTGGGGTTCGCGGTACCGCCATCACCCGTACTGCCGGACGCTATTTCGAACGCCTGGTGAGCCACGACGCCACCTTCCGCGTGCTGCAGCACCTGCGTATCTACACCTTCAGCAAACTACTGCCCCTCTCCCCTGCCGGGCTGGCGCGTTTTCGTCAGGGCGAGTTGCTTAACCGCGTGGTGGCGGATGTCGACACGCTGGATCACCTTTATCTGCGCGTAATTTCCCCCATCGTGGGCGCGTTTGTGGTGATTGTGGTGGTCACGCTGGGGCTGTCTGTTCTGGATGTTCCCGTTGCGCTGACGCTGGGCGGGATAATGCTGTTAACGCTTATCGTTCTGCCGCCGCTGTTTTACCGCGCCGGGAAATCCACCGGGGAAAACCTGACTCGTCTGCGTGGGGACTATCGTCAGCAGCTGACCTCCTGGCTTCAGGGCCAGGCAGAGCTGACCATTTTTGGTGCCAGCAAGCGCTACCGCGCCCGCATGGAAAGTACGGAGCTAAACTGGCATGAAGCCCAGCGCCGCCAGTCGGAACTGACGGCCTTTTCTCAGGCGCTAATGATGCTAATCGGCGGTGTGGCGGTGATTGCCATGCTGTGGCTGGCTTCCGGCGATATCGGGGGAAATACACAGCCGGGTCCTCTTATTGCCCTTTTCGTTTTCTGTGCGCTGGCCGCATTTGAAGCACTGGCTCCGGTGACGGGCGCCTTCCAGCACCTGGGTCAGGTGATCGCCTCTGCCCTGCGCATCACCCAGATCGCCGAGCAGGAACCGGAAGTTACGTTCAGTGCCGGGCAGACCGCGGTACCTGAGCAGGTTGCGCTGACGCTTGACGATGTCACCTTCAGCTATGACAAACAGGCACAGAACGCGCTGGAGGGTATCACCCTTTCTGTTAATGCCGGACAGCGGATTGCGATCCTCGGCCGTACCGGCTGCGGTAAATCGACGCTGCTGCAGCTGCTGACCCGCGCCTGGGATCCGCAGCGCGGTCAGATTCGTTTTAATAACACGTCGCTGACCGATTTTAGCGAGCAAGCCCTGCGCAAAACCGTCAGCGTCGTTCCGCAGCGCGTGCATCTGTTTAGCGCCACACTGCGCGATAACCTGCTGCTGGCAGCCCCAGAGGCCACTGATGATGCGCTTCGCGCCGTGCTGGAACAGGTTGGTCTGCATAAGCTGCTTGAAGACGAGGGATTGAACAGCTGGCTGGGTGAAGGCGGCCGTCAGCTTTCCGGCGGTGAGCTGCGCCGTCTGGCAATTGCGCGCGCGCTGCTGCACGATGCGCCGCTGATGCTGCTTGACGAGCCCACCGAAGGGCTGGACGCCACGACCGAGAGTCAAATCCTTGATTTGCTGGCCAATGTCATGACCGGTAAAACCGTCCTGATGGTCACGCACCGCCTGCGCGGACTGGCGAGTTTTGATCGGATAATTGTGATGGACAACGGACACATTATTGAGCAAGGTAGTCACGCAGAGCTGTTGGCGAAACAGGGTCGCTACTACCAGTTTAAACAGCGTCTGTAGACTATATTTGTAGCGTCCTCACTCGCGTACTGGAGTTTTGCTGTCATGCGCCTGGTCCAGCTTTCTCGTCATAACATCGCGTTCCCTTCTCCGGAAGGGGCGCTGCGTGAGCCCAATGGGCTGCTGGCCCTTGGCGGTGACCTCAGTCCTGCTCGACTATTGATGGCATACCAGCGCGGTATCTTCCCCTGGTTTTCTCCCGGCGACCCCATTTTATGGTGGTCTCCCGATCCGCGCGCAGTGCTGTGGCCAGAGCAGTTTCACTTGAGCCGCAGCATGAAGCGTTTCCATGCAAAATCACCGTACCGCGTCACCCTTAATCATGCCTTTGGTCAGGTCATTGAAGGCTGTGCCGAAGACCGCTTTGAGGGAACATGGATAACCCGCGATATTATTACCGCCTACCATCAGCTTCATGAGCTTGGCTACGCCCACTCAATCGAGGTGTGGGACGGCGGAGCACTCGTCGGCGGCATGTATGGCGTGGCGCAGGGTACGCTGTTTTGCGGCGAGTCGATGTTCTCCCGCGCGGTTAACGCCTCGAAAACGGCGCTGCTGGTCTTCTGCCAGGCATTTGCCCAGCGCGGCGGACGCCTGATCGATTGTCAGGTGCTCAACGAGCACACGGCCTCTCTCGGTGCCGTTGAGATCCCGCGACGCCAGTACATTGAGCATCTGGATGCCAGCCGTCAGGAGAAGCTCCCCCGCGACTTCTGGATACCGAGAACGCTCTTTATGCCCAATGCCTAAATGTTTTCCGCATATTTTTTGTGAGGGTGTTATAATTATGCCGCAGAGTAGCTTCTGCCTGTTGCCCCGCCGCCGTTTGGGACCCTCGCTTCAGATAACGTCCTGACGTTTATCCTGTTGTCTCCCCTTTACGAATGCGCTTCCTGTTCGGTTGTACCGTGACGCTTGGGCAATGCGCCGAAACTGTTTTGCTGCGTTTTAATCGCGCAATTCTTTACTTAATTGATGAATTTCGGCATTATCTTGCCGGTTCAAAACTTGGTAGTGATACCCCAGAGGATTAGATGGCCAAAGAAGACAATATTGAAATGCAGGGTACCGTACTTGATACGTTGCCTAATACCATGTTTCGCGTAGAGCTGGAAAACGGTCACGTGGTAACTGCGCACATCTCCGGTAAAATGCGCAAAAACTACATCCGCATTTTGACGGGCGACAAAGTGACTGTTGAACTGACCCCGTACGACCTGAGCAAAGGCCGCATTGTCTTCCGTAGTCGCTAATTGTTTTCGCCTGTAATGGCAGATGAATATATAAAAGGTCGGGTTAATCCCGGCCTTTTTTATTTGTGGCTTTAAAGTGGGTCTGCGGGAAGATATATTTTAGGGCAGCCGATACCCTCTCCCACAGAGAGAGGGCGAAAGGCAGGCATAAAAAAAACCGGGCTATTGCCCGGTTTTTAAGACCTACGTAAGAAATCAGTGAGCCGCTTCCGGCTTGTGCTTCGCCGCACTCTGGAAATCGTACGTCAGTTCGTTCTTCGCCTGATCCAGCGCCACGGTCACCTGGCCGCCGTCCACCAGCGAGCCAAACAGCAGCTCGTTCGCCAGCGGTTTCTTCAGGTTGTCCTGAATTACACGCGCCATTGGACGGGCGCCCATCGCACGGTCGTAGCCTTTCTCGGCCAGCCAGTTTCGGGCCTCCTGGCTCACTTCCAGCGACACGCCTTTCTGATCCAGCTGAACCTGCAGCTCGACGATGAACTTATCCACGACCTGATGGATCACCTCGGTAGACAGGTGATCGAACCAGATAATGTTGTCCAGACGGTTACGGAACTCCGGCGTGAAGATCTTCTTGATCTCCTCCATCGCATCGGTGCTGTTATCCTGGTGGATCAGGCCGATGGACTTACGCTCGGTTTCTCGCACCCCGGCGTTAGTGGTCATTACCAGCACCACGTTGCGGAAGTCAGCTTTGCGCCCGTTGTTGTCGGTCAGCGTCCCGTTGTCCATCACCTGTAGCAGGATGTTGAACACGTCCGGGTGCGCTTTCTCGATTTCATCGAGCAGCAGTACCGCGTGCGGGTGCTTGATCACCGCGTCGGTGAGCAGGCCGCCCTGGTCAAAGCCCACGTAGCCCGGAGGCGCACCAATCAAACGGCTGACGGTGTGACGCTCCATATACTCGGACATATCAAAGCGCAGCAGCTCAATGCCCAGCGCTTTGGAAAGCTGAACCGTTACCTCGGTTTTCCCCACGCCGGTCGGGCCGGCAAACAGGAAGGAACCGACAGGCTTGTGCTCATGCCCCAGTCCGGCACGGGCCATCTTGATCGCTTCGGTTAAGGCCTCAATGGCTTTATCCTGACCAAAGACCAGCATTTTCAGGCGATTGCCGAGGGTGCGCAGCGTGTCGCGATCGCTCTGAGAGACGCTCTTCTCAGGGATACGCGCGATGCGGGCCACCACGGACTCAATATCCGCCACGTTAACGGTTTTCTTACGCTTGCTGGCCGGCATCAGGCGCGCACGCGCCCCGGCCTCATCAATCACGTCAATCGCCTTATCCGGCAGATGACGGTCATTGATGTATTTCACCGCCAGCTCCACCGCCGCACGTACCGCTTTCGCGGTGTAACGCACGTCGTGGTGCGCTTCGTACTTCGGCTTCAGGCCGTTGATGATCTGCACCGTTTCCTCGACGGACGGTTCGGTCACGTCGATTTTCTGGAAGCGGCGCGCCAGCGCACGGTCTTTCTCAAAGATGTTGCTGAACTCCTGGTAGGTGGTGGAGCCAATCACGCGGATCTTGCCGCTGGAGAGCAGCGGTTTGATCAGGTTAGCCGCATCCACCTGGCCACCGGAGGCCGCACCTGCCCCGATGATGGTGTGAATTTCATCGATAAACAGGATGCTGTTGGTGTCCTGCTCCAGCTGTTTTAACAGCGCCTTGAAGCGTTTTTCAAAATCACCGCGGTATTTCGTACCCGCCAGCAGCGAGCCGATATCCAGCGAGTAGATGGTGCAGTCGGCAATCACTTCCGGCACGTCGCCCTGGACAATGCGCCAGGCAAGCCCTTCGGCAATCGCGGTTTTACCCACGCCTGACTCCCCCACCAGCAGCGGGTTGTTCTTGCGGCGACGGCACAGCACCTGGATCGCGCGCTCCAGCTCTTTATCGCGACCAATCAGCGGGTCGATACCGCCAACGCGAGCAAGCTGGTTAAGGTTGGTGGTGAAGTTTTCCATACGATCCTCCCCGCCTGCTTGCTCTTCATTGTTATTGACCTGATTGCTGGAATCCGATGCCTGGTTAGGCTCGTCTTTGCGCGTTCCGTGAGAGATAAAGTTAACCACGTCGAGGCGGCTGACTTCGTGTTTGCGCAGCAGATAGGCAGCCTGTGACTCCTGCTCGCTGAAGATGGCGACCAAGACGTTTGCGCCAGTCACTTCGCTACGCCCGGAAGACTGGACGTGGAATACCGCGCGCTGCAGCACGCGCTGGAAGCTGAGCGTCGGCTGCGTGTCGCGCTCTTCTTCACTGGCTGGCAGCACCGGTGTGGTTTGTTCGATGAAGGCTTCGAGTTCCTGACGTAGCGCCACCAGATCCACGGAGCAGGCTTCCAGCGCTTCGCGGGCAGATGGGTTGCTAAGCAGTGCGAGCAGTAAATGCTCGACGGTCATAAACTCATGTCGGTGCTCACGCGCTCTGGCGAAAGCCATGTTTAAACTGAGTTCCAGTTCTTGATTGAGCATAGGCACCTCCCCCAATTTTATGCCTTATCAGGCCTTTTCCAGCGTACACAGCAACGGATGCTCGTTCTCCCTCGCATAGTCGTTCACCATCGCCACTTTGGTTTCCGCCACTTCGGCTGTGAAGATGCCGCAGATAGCTTTGCCACGATAATGAACGGTAAGCATCAGTTGCGTTGCACGTTCTACATCATAAGAAAAGAACTTTTGTAGCACGTCAATAACAAATTCCATCGGCGTGTAATCATCGTTCATTAACATAACTTTATACATAGATGGCGGTTTTAGCGCGTCGCGCACTTTGTCTTCCGCCAGCTGGTCAAAATCCAGCCAATCGTTGGTCTTACCCATTATGCATAACCACTTTGAATCTACCTCAGATGTTAGATAACAATCATCTATTACTGTCATCCGCGATGTCTGTCACAAACTGTTGCAATAGCGTTAACTGCTTCAAACTTTGGTTGATTATTGTCCCATCTCCAGCGCCAAACGCTTGACGACTTCTTTCGTTTCTCTAAATTGTACAAGCGTGAGATGGCGAGGTTTTGAACAGCCCCCACTCCACCACCGGTTCATTCCATCTTAACTTATAAGATTTACGAAGGATGTCGAAGCATGGAAATGGGTACTGTTAAGTGGTTCAACAACGCCAAAGGGTTTGGCTTCATCTGCCCCGAAGGCGGCGGCGAGGATATCTTCGCTCACTATTCCACCATTCAGATGGATGGTTACAGAACGCTCAAAGCCGGGCAGTCCGTCCGGTTCGATGTTCACCAGGGACCAAAAGGCAATCATGCCAGCCTTATCGTCCCCATTGAAGCTGAGACGGTTGCATAGCTCTCTGTTTTATTGTGTACATCCCGCAGTCAAAATGCCAGCCCGATCGGCTGGCATTTTTATTTTCGGGTTATTCCCGAGCCAGCGCGTCCACCGGATCCAGCCGCGCCGCGTTGCGGGCGGGCAACCAGCCAAACAAAATGCCGGTAAAGGTTGAACACAAGAATGCGGTAATAATGGCCACCGGCGAGAAGCCAATCTCCCAGCCGGGTAAAAAGAGCTGGAGCGCGAAGGCGATCATCATCGAGAGCGCAATCCCCATCGCACCGCCGACCAGACACACCAGCACGGCTTCAATCAAAAACTGCTGCAGCACGTCGCTGGCCCGGGCCCCGACCGCCATGCGGATGCCAATCTCCCGGGTACGTTCGGTTACCGACACCAGCATGATGTTCATCACCCCGATACCGCCGACGACCAGCGAAATCACCGCCACCAGCGTGAGGAACAGCTGAAGAGTACGTGTGGTCTTTTCCGCCGTTTTCAAGAGGCCGTCCATATTCCAGGTGAAGAAATCTTTCTTCCCGTGGCGCAGGGTTAACAGCCGCTCAAGCTGCTGTTCGGCCAGCGCGCTGTCGTAGCCCTCCTTCACGCGCACGGTGATGGAGTTGAGCCAGGACTGCCCCATAATCCGCCCGGAGATGGTGGTATAGGGCAGCCAGACGCGCAGGATCTTGCTGCTGCCAAACATCGACTGCTTCTCTTCCGCCACGCCGATAACCGTGGCAGGCATGTTGCCGACCAGGATCACTTCGCCCACCACGTTGGCTTTATTGGGGAAGAGCTGTCTGCGCGAATTCGCGTCCAGCACCACCACCTGCGCCCTGCCAGCCAGCTGCTCGGCGTTGAAGGTGGCGCCTTCGCTGAAGGTCATACCGTAGACGTTGAAGTAGTCTCCGCTCACGCCGTTAGCGCTGGCGGCAACGTCAACATTACCCACGCGCAGACGCAGGTTCTGCGACACCGCTGGCGTGGCGGAGTTCACCCACGGCTGCTTCTGAATGGCCGCCAGGTCGTCGTATTTCAGTGCCTGTTGATACTGCGGCTCGTCATCGCCAAAGTCTTTGCCGGGATAGACGTCAATGGTATTGGTGCCGATAGCGCGGATATCTGCCAGCACCAGCTGCTTGGCCGCGTCGCCCACCACCACAATCGACACCACCGAGGCAATACCGATGATGATGCCGAGCATCGTCAGCAGGGTACGCATTTTATTGGCCGCCATCGCCAGCCAGGCCATGGTCAGCGCTTCACGAAAGCCGCTGGAAAACTGTCCCCAGCCGGTTGATGCTGGCAACGCTTCTTTAGATGCCGCTGCTCTGGACTCACGCGGCGGCGGGTTGCTGACCAGCTCGCCGTCGTGGATCTCAATAATGCGCTCCGCCTGTGCCGCCACCTGCGGATCGTGGGTCACGATGATAACCGTGTGCCCCCGATCGCGAAGCTGATGCAGGATCGCCATCACCTCTTCGCCGGAATGGCTGTCAAGCGCCCCGGTCGGCTCATCCGCGAGGATCACCTGCCCGCCGTTCATCAGGGCACGGGCAATACTCACGCGCTGCTGCTGGCCGCCGGACAGCTGCGAGGGCTGGTATTCCACCCGCTCCGCCAGCCCCAGACGCGTCAGCAGCATCTGCGCGCGTTCAAGTCGCTTTTTCCGCTCGACGCCCGCATACACCGCGGGCACTTCAACGTTCTGCGCCGCATTAAGATGAGAAAGCAGATGGTAACGCTGGAAGATAAAGCCGAAATGTTCCCGGCGCAGCTTCGCCAGCGCGTCGCCGTCCAGCGTGGAGACATCCGTTCCGGCCACGCGGTACGTGCCGCTGGTGGGTTTATCCAGACAGCCGAGAATGTTCATCAGCGTCGATTTACCGGAACCCGATGCCCCGACAATCGCCACCATCTCGCCCGCCTCCACGCGCAGGGAGATGCCCTTCAGCACCTCCACCGGGCCGTCGCCCGACGGATAGCTGCGACGAATGTCCTTCAGCTCAAGCAGCGCCGTCATTTGGCGGCTCCGGGCAGGCTTTCGCTGACAACAACCTCCTCGCCCTCTTCCAGCCCTTTCACCACCACCACGTCGGTGTCGTTGCGCGCGCCTATCACAACCTCACGCTCGCGCGTTTCGCCGTTGCGCAGCACTTTCACTTTATAACGGCTATCCCCGGCGGATTCGCCGAGCGCAGAGAGCGGAATGGTCAGCACGTTCTTCACGCCGGTCAGCTGGATATGCACCTGTGCGGTCATGTCCAGACGCAGCACGCCCTGCGGGTTTGGCACCTCAAAGCGGGCATAGTAAAAAATAGCGTCGTTAACTTTTTCCGGCGTCGGCAGAATGTCTTTCAGCACGCCTTCGTAGCGCGTCTGCGGATCGCCCAGCACCGTAAACCAGGCGTTCTGTCCCGGCTTAAGATGGATAACATCCGCCTCTGAAACCTGGGCTTTGACCAGCATAGTGCTCATGTCCGCCAGCGTCAGAATGTTTGGCGCCTGCTGCGCGGCAATCACCGTCTGGCCCTGCAGCGTAGTGATCTGGGTCACTTCACCCGCCATCGGCGCAACGATTTTGGTGTAGTCGAGGTTGGTTTTCGCCGTATCCAGCGAGGCCTGATTGCGCTTGATTTGCGCGTCAATCGTGCCAATCTGCGCCTGTTTCACCGCCAGTTCCGTGGTGGCCGTGTCTAAATCCTGCTTCGAAATCGCCTGGGTTTTGGCCAGCGCCTGCTGTCGGGTCAGCGTCACCTGCGCCAGGTTACGTTCTGCCAGCGCCTGCGCACGCTGCGCGCGCAGCTCCATCAGCGTGGCTTCCACCTCGCGGATCTGGTTCTCAGCCTGCTCAGGGTCGATAACGCCGAGCAGCTGGCCTTTTTTCACCTTATCGCCAATCTCAACCGACAGCGTTTTCAGCTGGCCGCTAACCTGCGCGCCGACGTCAACCTTGCGCAAAGCGTCAAGCTTGCCCGTCGCAAGGACGTTTTGCTGCAGTTCCCCCGGGCGAACAATCAGTGTCTGATACTGCGGCACCGGCGCATTCAGCACCTGCCATAGCCAGTACCCACCGGCTAAAACCACGACCGCCAGCAGCAGAACCAGCGTTCTGCTTTTTCCATTTATATAAAAAAATATACAAAACAACTGTCCTGTAAATTATAAATGTTTATTCTATATACACGACTCCTCAACGAAACCCCTGTTCTCTGAAATCGCCCTAATTTGTTTACGAGACGTTGACATTTCTCCTGTTGAAATAGCGATATTCCAAAAGGATCAGGATCTACCATGTCTTCTATCGTCGACACATCACTTTCAAACCTGCCGCAGCCTAAATCCGGCTGGCAACTCTTCAAAAAACTGGCTTTCGGTGAGATCGCGCCCGGGCTGGCATGGGAAAAAACCGCCTACAGACGTAAGTTCATGCTGCGTTCACTGGCGACACCGCTCAGCACCGCTCGCCTGCTGTCTGACCTTGCAGAACATCCGCACCTGATGCAAATGCTCCAGGTTCAGCCGGGACTGCCCTGCCGCCTTCATCGTCCGTGGTTGACGGTCAATATGGATAGACAGCGTACGCTGGAATCGCTGTCATGGCACTATCAGATGATGTGTCGCCAGCTGCCGGCAAAGCTGACCAGTGGTTATCTTTCAAAGCAGGGCGTGACTCTGCTGACCTTAACCGGAAAAGATGAACAGCAATTTACCGTCCGTCTGTGTGCCGATGCGTTTATGGATAAAGAGGGAGAAGCTACCCTCGTTTTCTGTGACGGTCAAAATACGGCGCTGGCGGAGATGACCTTTACCCTCTGCCAGTTTGAGGGAAAATCGACGCTGTTCATTGGCGGTTTGCAGGGCGCAAAAGCGCATGTTCCCCATGAGCTGATCCAGGGTGCGACGAAAGCCTGCCATGGCCTGTTCCCGAAACGTCTGCTGGTCGAGGCCGCCATGACCCTCGGCGCCGCGTTCCCGGTAGAGCAAATTGTCGCCGTCAGTAACGATACGCACATTTACCGCAGCTGGCGCTACCGCAAGAAAAAAGAGGGGAAACTGTTGGCCGATTACGACAGTTTCTGGCTCTCCATCGGCGGTGAAAAGCAGGACAGCGGTAACTTTATGCTGCCGCTCGTCATGCCGCGTAAACCGATGGAAGAGATCGCCAGCAAAAAGCGTTCCGAATATCGCCGCCGCTACGAGCTGCTGGATAGCCTGATTCAGCAGGTGAAACAGGCGACCCAACGTTAATCCGCTCTCCCGCGAGCCAGCCACAGCACGCGGGAGAACATCTTCCGCAACAGGGTCGGTACAGCCTCCACGCCCCGCCTCCCCGCCTCCGTCGCCACTTCAATGGCTAAATCCGGTTTTGAGGAACGATGAATAGCTTTGGCGATCACGCGCCGCATATTCATCGGGACATCGACCGGCACCATGGCAATTCGGTGGAATACGTCGTCAAACCCCTGACGATACATAAAGTGTTCCATGTCCATGGCGGGCAGCATTGTTAAATGGTCGCGCTCTTCCTCTCGCTCGTTACTCAGCAGGCTTCGCACGGTCGAGGCATATTTTTTGCCAGCCTCATCGCCGTCGACCAGAACGTGCCACTCGATCCCCATCCGGCGGGCAAATTTTATCAGTGGCTTTAATCCCGACTGGGCGAACTCGATAACCTTGATGCCTTCCGCATCAAAATGGTGGCCG
Organism: Enterobacter sp.; assembly: GCF_977039595.1. Classification (NCBI taxonomy): domain Bacteria; kingdom Pseudomonadati; phylum Pseudomonadota; class Gammaproteobacteria; order Enterobacterales; family Enterobacteriaceae; genus Enterobacter; species Enterobacter sp. The sequence continues at coordinate 35,369 of NZ_CDRQYH010000016.1, read as the reverse complement.
CACTGGCGCGCCAGTTCGTTGATGACCCAGGTTTCTGTTTCCCCCTCAACCAGCAGCCAGCAGCGGGCAAAGAGCGACGACGCCCGGTTAAAGCGAATATGGAAAGCGATGCGCCGCCCGTCTTCCGCGTTCAAACCGCCCGGCCCAAGCCGGAAAGCGGAGACGCGGGAGGATTCACGCACCAGGCGACAGACGTGTTCTACCGGCGTCAGCGATAATAGCTCCCCGGAATTGGTGGTCGTGACACGCTGGAGCGGCAGCAGATTCAGCAGATGCCATGCCACGGAGAGCATGATGGGATGGAGGCGCGTTTCCGGGTCTTCCACCAGCAGCAGCGGCCGGGCGTCCCGGTCAAGACGAACGGTGCCTTTGGCCTGCAGAAGCGTTGAAAACAGCCCCAGCAGAATCACCCGATGGGTACGACCTCCGGGCCGGTCGATCATCCGGTTAATGATGTCGAGATAACGCCAGCTTCGCTGCTCATCATGAGAGCGGCGGCGCATCAGGCGATGGCGCGACTCAGACGTTCCCTGTTCGGAAAAATAGTGCTCCAGAAGCTGTACCATTGCGGACAACCCCTGACGAATTTGGCCATCAGTAAGATTCTGCGGACGCGACACCAGCTCTCTTGCCAGAAAATCCAGCTCGCGGGCGGTGACTTCCACTTCCGGCATATTGGGTACGGTACCGTTACGAATACGCCGCATAAATCGCGCATCGCGCAGGCGTAACACCGGCGTCAGACGGATCAGGTGACGGGCCAGATCGTCGATATTGTCCAGCGGGATGGGGTTAGCTTTCTCATCGAGAAAATCACGCAGGGTGAGTACCCCCTCGTTCTCCGCCATCTCACCTTCCAGCCGATAGAAAATCCGTTGAAAACCGTCATCGCACGGCACCCAACAGTGTGACAGCGGGCGGAAGCGACGCACGCGGTGACGTCCGGGCTCGGATTCGCGGAACGTCAGGATGATGTGCAGGTGCTTCTCGCGCCCCGTCACGTCGCCGGGTGGAAACCAGAAATCGTCGCGGACAAAGTGATACAGATCGTCCTCGGGCGAAAGCAGTAGCGTCAATGCATCCAGCAGGCTGGACTTGCCCCACGCGTTCTCGCCGATCAGGACGTTGTTTTGCTCCAGCTGCAGTGACAGGCGGTTAATACCGCGAAACCCGACAATTTCCACACGTTCGAGAAGCATAAATCCCCCGACAAATGATCACTTTTTCCTTCAAGTTATCAGCAGTATAGCGGGAGGTGCTCTGTCACGACAGCATAACATTCACCCTTACAAGAATTGGTCTATGCTCTATTTACCGCTGATTTGAACAAGGATTGACATCACATTGCCTTAAATCAAATTAATCGAATTTATTTAAGTGGCGAAGGGATGTTGTTGGTTTCTAAAATACGGGCTCTTCGAGTCGTCATCCCTTTATGGCGATATATCCCGCGCGCGGGAAAGCGTGCGGAAATTTTTGAGGTGGTTATGTTTAGAAAATTGGCAGCAGAATGCTTTGGTACATTCTGGCTGGTATTTGGTGGCTGCGGTAGTGCCGTTCTGGCAGCAGCATTCCCGGAATTAGGCATTGGTTTTGTCGGCGTCGCGCTGGCTTTTGGTTTAACCGTGTTAACCATGGCGTTTGCCGTCGGGCATATTTCCGGCGGTCATTTTAACCCGGCCGTGACGTTAGGTTTATGGGCTGGCGGTCGTTTTCCGGCGAAAGAGGTAATTGGTTATATTGTGGCGCAGGTGGTTGGCGGTATTATTGCGGCTGGCGTTCTGTACGTAATTGCCAGCGGTAAAGCCGGGTTCGACGCGGCGGCCAGCGGCTTTGCCTCTAACGGCTTCGGCGAGCATTCTCCGGGCGGCTACTCCATGTTGTCTGCCATCGTGATTGAAATTGTGCTGACCGCCGGCTTCCTGCTGGTGATCCACGGCGCAACCGACAAACATGCGCCAGCTGGTTTTGCCCCGATTGCCATTGGTCTGGCGCTGACGCTTATCCACCTGATTTCTATTCCGGTCACCAACACCTCCGTTAACCCGGCACGCAGTACCGCCGTCGCCATCTTCCAGGGCGGCTGGGCACTCGAGCAGCTGTGGCTGTTCTGGGTGATGCCAATTATCGGTGGTATCCTGGGCGGCGTGCTGTACCGCACCATGCTGGAAAAACGCGATTAATTGCTCGCGGTGTCGGGTGGCGCTAACGCTTACCCGACCTACGTGAGAGTGCACTTATAGGCCGGGTAAGGCGCAGCCGCTACCCGGCTCTCTTTTGCCGCTTTACTGAACAGCCTTTATTGGGTAGTGTCTCTGGCGCTTAACCGATACTCAAAAAGGACCGGCTGTTCATGTTTTCAGGACTCCTCATCATTTTGTTGCCCTTGATCGTGGGCTATCTTATTCCGCTCCATCGTGAATCCGCATTAAGGCTCATTAATCGATTTCTCAGCTGGATTGTCTACGTGATTCTTTTCTTTATGGGGATTAGCCTGGCATTTCTGGACAACCTGTCAGCGAATTTACTCTCAATTCTCCATTATTCTGTCGTCACCGTAGTCGTTATTTTGCTGTGCAATATTGCCGCGCTGCTGTGGCTGGAACGCACTATTCCATGGAAAAATCACCATCATCAGGAAAAGCTTCCTTCACGAATTGCAATGGCGCTTGAATCATTAAAATTATGCGGCGTCGTGGTGCTCGGTTTTCTTCTTGGGCTGACCGGTTGGGCTTTTTTGCAGCACGCAACTGAGGCCAGCGAATATACGCTGATCTTCCTGCTGTTCCTTATTGGTATTCAGCTGCGAAATAATGGCATGACCCTGAGGCAAATTGTCCTGAACCGTCGGGGAATGATGGTTGCCGTCATTGTTGTCGCCAGTTCAATGGTGGCGGGCGTCATTAATGCCTTTGTGCTCGATCTGCCGCTGAAAACCGGCCTGGCGATGGCGTCAGGTTTTGGCTGGTACTCCCTCTCCGGTATTCTGCTTACTGAATCATTCGGCCCGGTGATCGGCAGCGCCGCCTTCTTTAACGATCTGGCGCGAGAGCTGATCGCCATCATGCTGATCCCGAGCCTGGTTCGCCGCAGTCGTTCTACCGCGCTGGGCCTGTGCGGTGCGACGTCGATGGACTTTACCCTGCCGGTATTACAACGCTCCGGGGGGCTGGAGATGGTGCCCGCGGCTATCGTTCACGGCTTTATTTTAAGCCTGCTGGTTCCGGTTCTGATGGCCTTTTTCTCAGCCTGATACTTCTTTGGCGGTAGGTTTCCTGCCGCCAAAATTGCGCTAAATCAATCTCCCTCTATTTTGTAGCAGAAAGCCCTTTTCACCGTTCCGGCACGAGCATAACCTTAAACATGTATATCAAATATAACTTTAACAGGTGTGATTATGTTTTGTGTGCAATGTGAACAAACCATCCGTACCCCGGCAGGCAACGGCTGCTCCTACGCACAGGGTATGTGCGGCAAAACCGCAGAAACATCTGACCTGCAGGACCTGCTGATTGCGGCTCTGCAAGGCCTTTCCGCCTGGGCGTTCAAAGCCCGCGAATACGGCATAGTCGACCACTACGTCGACAGCTTCGCCCCGCGCGCGTTTTTCTCCACGCTGACCAACGTTAACTTCGACTCTCCGCGCATTGTCGGCTACGCCCGCGAAGCGATTGCCCTGCGTGAAGCGCTGAAGGCACAGTGTCTGAAGGCGGATGCCAGCGCCCGCGTGGAAAACCCGATGTCAGAACTTCAGCTGGTCAGCGACGATCTCGGCGACCTCCAGCGCCAGGCGGCAGAATTCACCCCGAACAAAGACAAAGCGGCGATTGGGGAGAACATTCTCGGCCTGCGCCTGCTGTGCCTGTACGGCCTGAAAGGCGCTGCGGCGTATATGGAGCACGCGCACGTTCTGGGTCAGTACGACAATGAGATTTATGCGCAGTACCACAAAATCATGGCGTGGCTGGGCACCTGGCCTGCCGATATGAATGCCCTGCTTGAGTGCTCAATGGAAATCGGCCAGATGAACTTCAGGGTGATGAGCATTCTGGACGCCGGTGAAACCAGCACCTACGGCCACCCGACGCCAACGCAGGTCAACGTCAAGGCTACCGAAGGCAAGTGCATCCTGATCTCCGGTCACGACCTGAAAGATCTCTACAACCTGCTGAAGCAAACCGAAGGCACCGGCGTTAACGTTTATACCCACGGTGAAATGCTGCCCGCGCACGGCTACCCGGAGCTGCGTAAATTTAAGCATCTGATCGGTAACTACGGCAGCGGCTGGCAGAATCAGCAGGTTGAGTTCGCCCGCTTCCCAGGCCCTATCGTGATGACATCTAACTGCATCATCGACCCTACCGTCGGCGCGTACGATGACCGCATCTGGACCCGCAGCATCGTCGGCTGGCCGGGCGTGAGCCATCTTGAAGGTGATGATTTCGGTCCGGTTATCGCCCAGGCGCAGCAGATGGCGGGCTTCCCGTACAGCGAGATCCCGCACCTGATCACCGTCGGCTTCGGTCGCGAGACGCTTCTCGGCGCCGCCGATTCACTGATCGATCTCGTCAGCCGTGAAAAGCTGCGCCACATCTTCCTCGTCGGCGGCTGCGACGGCGCGCGCGGCGAGCGTAACTACTTCACCGATTTCGCCACCAGCGTGCCGGAAGACTGCCTGATCCTGACCCTGGCGTGCGGTAAATACCGATTCAACAAGCTGGACTTCGGCGATATCGAAGGCCTGCCGCGCCTGATTGATGCGGGCCAGTGTAACGATGCTTACTCGGCCATCATTCTGGCGGTCACCCTGGCGGAGAAACTGGGCTGCGGCGTGAACGATCTGCCTCTGTCCCTGGTGCTGTCATGGTTTGAGCAGAAAGCGATTGTCATCCTGCTGACCCTGCTCTCTCTTGGCGTCACCAACATCGTGACCGGACCGACCGCGCCAGGCTTCCTGACGCCGGACCTGCTGGCCGTGCTGAACGAGAAATTCGGTCTGCGTTCCGTGACCAACGTTGAAGACGATATGAAGCAGCTGCTGAGCGCGTAAGGAGGGATTCATGACCATGCCAACCTCACAATGCCCGTGGCGGATGCAGGTTCATCACATCCATCAGGAGACGCCGGATGTGTGGACGCTGTCGCTGCTTTGCCATGACTACTATCCATATCGTGCAGGCCAGTATGCGCTGGTCAGCATTCGCAATTCGGCGGACACCCTGCGCGCCTACACGATCTCCTCGACGCCGGGCGTGAGCGAATACATTACGCTCACCGTCCGCCGCATTGACGACGGCGCGGGCTCCCACTGGCTGACGCAGGACGTGAAGCGCGGGGATTACATCTGGCTGTCCGACGCGCAGGGGGAATTCACCTGTGACGACAAAGATGACGATAAATTCCTGCTGCTGGCGGCGGGCTGTGGCGTAACGCCAATTATGTCGATGCGCCGCTGGCTGGCGAAGAACCGCCCCCAGGCCGACGTGCAGACGATCTTCAGCGTCCGTTCCCCGGAAGATGTGATTTTTGCCGAGGAGTGGCGTGAATATCCGGTGACGCTGGTGGCGGAACACAACGCGACCCACGGTTTTGTGCCTGGTCGCCTGAGCCGCGAGCTGCTGCAAAGCGTGCCGGATGTTGCGAACCGAACGGTGATGACCTGCGGCCCGGCGCCGTACATGGCTATCGTGGAAGAAGAAGTGAAAGCGCTTGGCGTAGCCCGCTTCTTCAAAGAGCAGTTCTTCACGCCGGTGGCGGAAGCGGCAAGCAACGGCGGCGTTAAGTTCACCAAACTGCAGCCTGCCCAGACCTTCTTTGGCCGCGTGGGGACCACGCTGCTGGAGGCGCTGGAAAGCAACAAGGTGCCGGTAGCAGCTGCCTGTCGTGCTGGCGTGTGTGGCTGCTGTAAAACCAAAGTGGTTTCCGGTGAGTACACCGTCACCAGCACCATGACGCTGTCTGACGCGGAAATTGCCGAGGGTTACGTGCTGGCGTGCTCGTGCCATCCGCTGGGGGATTTGGTCCTCGCATAAACGATAAACGTTCGTTCGTAGGCCCGGTAAGCGTCAGCGCCACCGGGCTTTTTTGCCGGGCGGTACTGCGTTTACCCGACCAACAATTTTACCGCCACGCGGGCGCTTTACCCAGCGCAAACCGCCCTGCCCCTAAAAACGCGACAGCCAGCGAGCCGATAAAGAAGTACACCAGGCTTTCAATCGCCCATGCCCCAACCTTATCAAGGGCGAACGTTTCACCCATTCCCACCATCAGCCACGCCACAATCATCGTAAACGCCAGTACCAGCGCGGCCGGCCGCGTAAACAACCCGACAATAATCAGGATCGGCGCCACGACTTCGCCAACCAACACGCCGTAGGCGATAAATCCCGGCAGCCCTTTTTCCACCAGCATGCCGCTGATAAACCCCACGCCGCCAAAAAGCTTGTGCAAACCGTGAAAAAGCATCAGCCCGCCGACGGCAAGTCGTAACAAGAGTTTGCCAAGATCGTCGCACGATAGCTTTTCATTAACAGCAATTAACAATGATTTAACCATTTGAAATTATTCCTGTTTTAACTGAGACACTGCCAGATTATGCCGAATAATTGCGCGTGAAAAGCACCTTTTAATTGTGGGGATACGACGGGCAATACGGAGACTTTCTTCTAAGCTTGTAAGCGTTATCACAAAAAGGAGACGGACAACCATGAAACAAACCGTGGCTGCATATATAGCGAAAACGCTCGAACAGGCTGGCGTAAAACGTATCTGGGGCGTCACCGGCGACTCCCTGAACGGACTCAGCGACAGCCTTAACAAGATGAAGACCATCGAATGGATGCCGACCCGCCATGAAGAGGTTGCCGCCTTCGCCGCAGGCGCTGAAGCGCAGCTTACGGGTGAACTGGCCGTGTGTGCGGGCTCGTGCGGACCGGGTAACCTTCATCTGATCAACGGTCTCTTCGACTGTCACCGCAATCACGTGCCGGTGCTGGCGATTGCCGCCCACATCCCCTCGTCCGAAATCGGCAGCGGCTATTTTCAGGAGACGCATCCGCAGGAGCTGTTCCGTGAATGCAGCCACTATTGCGAACTGGTTTCATCCCCGGAGCAGATCCCTCAGGTGCTGGCGATCGCCATGCGTAAAGCCGTGCTGAATCGCGGCGTTTCTGTGGTCGTTATTCCGGGCGATGTGGCCCTCAAGGCTGCGCCAGAAGGGGCAAGCACTCACTGGTATCACGCCCCGCAGCCCGTCGTCACACCAGCAGAAGAGGAGCTGAAAAAGCTGGCGCAGCTGCTGCGTTACTCCAGCAATATCGCCCTGATGTGCGGCAGCGGCTGCGCTGGCGCGCACAAGGAGCTGCTGGAATTTGCCGGAAAGCTGAAAGCCCCGATTGTCCACGCCCTGCGCGGCAAAGAGCACGTCGAGTACGACAACCCCTACGATGTTGGCATGACCGGACTGATCGGTTTTTCCAGCGGCTTCCATACCATGATGAACGCCGACACGCTGATCCTGCTTGGTACCCAGTTCCCGTATCGCGCGTTCTACCCGACGGATGCCAAAATCATTCAGATTGATATCAACCCTGCCAGTATCGGCGCGCACAGCAAGGTCGATATGGCGCTGGTGGGCGATATCAAATCTACCCTTGCCGCCCTGCTGCCGCTGCTGGAAGAGAAAACCGACCGCAAGTTCCTTGATAAGGCGCTAAGCGACTATCGCGATGCCCGCAAGGGGCTGGACGACCTCGCAAAACCAAGCGACAAAGCCATTCACCCGCAGTACCTGGCGCAGCAAATCAGCCATTTCGCGGACGACGACGCCATTTTTACCTGCGACGTGGGCACGCCAACCGTCTGGGCGGCACGCTATCTGAAGATGAACGGCAAGCGTCGCCTGCTCGGCTCGTTCAACCACGGCTCGATGGCCAACGCCATGCCGCAGGCGCTGGGCGCAAAAGCCACGGCGCCGGAGCGTCAGGTGGTGGCGATGTGCGGCGACGGCGGGTTCAGCATGCTGATGGGGGATTTCCTGTCGGTGGTACAGATGAAGCTCCCGCTAAAAATCGTGGTATTTAACAACAGCGTGCTGGGCTTCGTAGCGATGGAGATGAAGGCCGGAGGCTATCTCACGGACGGTACCGAGCTGCACGACACCAACTTCGCGCGCATCGCCGAGGCCTGCGGCATCACCGGTATTCGCGTGGAGAAAGCCTCCGAGGTAGATGAAGCCCTGCAGCGCGCCTTCTCCATCGACGGCCCGGTGCTGGTGGATGTCGTCGTCGCCAAAGAAGAGCTGGCGATCCCGCCGCAGATTAAGCTTGAGCAGGCCAAAGGCTTTAGCCTGTACATGCTGCGCGCAATCATCAGCGGCCGAGGCGACGAGGTGATCGAACTGGCAAAAACCAACTGGCTCAGGTAAAACATTTCGCATGACCTCTTAAATTAAAGGGATGTGAAATGATTGATTTACGCAGTGATACCGTTACCCGCCCGAGTCGGGCCATGCTCGAAGAGATGATGGCCGCTCCGGTCGGGGACGACGTCTACGGTGACGATCCGACGGTAAACGAACTGCAGCGCTATGCGGCAGAACTGAGCGGCAAGAAGGCCGCCCTGTTTATGCCGACAGGCACACAGGCGAACCTGGTCGCGCTGCTCAGCCACTGCGAGCGAGGTGAAGAGTATATCGTCGGCCAGGGCGCGCATAACTATCTCTACGAAGCCGGCGGTGCGGCCGTGCTCGGCAGCATTCAGCCGCAGCCGATTGACGCCGCGCCGGACGGCTCCCTGCCGCTCGATAAAGTCGCGGCGAAAATCAAAGCCGACGATATTCACTTCGCCCGCACTAAACTGCTCAGCCTCGAAAACACCCACAACGGCAAAGTGCTGCCGCGCGAGTACCTGAAGGCGGCGTGGGAATTTACCCGCGAGCGTAAACTCGCCCTGCACGTGGACGGCGCGCGTATCTTTAACGCCGTAGTGGAGTATGGCTGCGAGCTGAAAGAGATTACGCAGTACTGCGACTCGTTCACTATCTGCCTGTCAAAAGGACTGGGCACGCCTGTAGGTTCACTGCTGGTTGGCAATACGGACTACATCAAGCGCGCCAACCGCTGGCGCAAAATGACCGGCGGCGGGATGCGTCAGGCGGGTATTCTGGCGGCTGCCGGGCTGTATGCCCTGAAAAACAACGTGGCGCGTCTGAAGAACGATCACGACAACGCCGCGTGGATGGCGGCGCAGCTGCGCGAGATTGGCGCCGACGTGATGCGCCACGACACCAACATGCTGTTCGTCCGAGTGGGCGAGGATCGCGCCGCTGCGCTTGGCGAATTTATGAAAACACGTGGCGTGCTGATCAACGCCTCTCCTGTCGTGCGCCTGGTCATGCATCTCGACGTGAGCCGCGAACAGCTGGCGGACGTGGTGAAACACTGGCAGGCGTTTTTACAGCGATAAGGAGCATCACGTGCCGCAACGCATTCTGGTGCTCGGCGCCAGCGGGTATATCGGTCAGCATCTCACCGCGGCGTTAAGCCAGCAGGGACATCAGGTGCTGGCTGCGGCACGCAACACCGAACGCCTGCAAAAACTCGGTTTGCCTGGCGTTACCTGCCACAGCGTTGACCTCAACTGGCCGAAGGAACTTCCCGCCCTGCTGGAAGGGGTCGACACGCTTTACTACCTGGTGCACAGCATGGGCGAAGGCGGGGATTTCATCGCCCACGAGCGACAGGTGGCGATGAACGTCCGCGATGCGCTGCTGCAAACCCCGGTTAAGCAGGTGATTTTTTTAAGCTCGCTTCAGGCTCCCGAGCATGAGCAATCCGATCATCTGCGTGCCCGCCAGCTAACGGCTGAGACCCTGCGCGGCGCCAATATTCCCGTCACCGAACTGCGCGCCGGGATCATCGTTGGCGCAGGCTCCGCCGCCTTCGAAGTGATGCGCGATATGGTCTACAACCTGCCGGTACTCACGCCGCCGCGCTGGGTGCGTTCGCGCACCACGCCGATTGCGCTGGAGAACCTGCTGCATTATCTGGTAGCCCTGCTGGATCGCCCGGCGGAGCAGCACCGCGTGCTGGAGGCGGCAGGCCCGGAAGTGCTGAGCTATCAGGAGCAGTTCGAACACTTCATGCGCGTCAGCGGCCGCCGCCGCTGGCTGATCCCCATTCCCTTCCCGACCCGCTGGATTTCGGTGTGGTTTTTGAATGTGATCACCTCCGTGCCGCCGACGACCGCCAAAGCGCTGATCCAGGGGCTGAAGCACGATTTACTGGCGGACGATCGCGAACTGCGGGCACTCATTCCCCAGGAGCTGATCCGCTTTGACGATGCCGTGCGCAAAACGCTCAAGGAAGAAGAACAGCTGGTGAACTCCAGCGACTGGGGTTACGACGCTCAGGCGTTTGCCCGCTGGCGCCCGGAGTACGGCTATTACCCAAAACAGGCGGGCTGCACGGTGAAAACCCACGCCAGCCTGGCCGCGCTGTGGGAAGTGGTGAACCAGATTGGCGGCAAAGAACGGTATTTCTTCGGTAATATCCTCTGGCAAACGCGCGGGGCGATGGACCTGCTGGTGGGCCACAGGCTGGCAAAAGGCCGCCCGGCAAACCCGTATCTTGCGGTGGGCGACACGGTAGACAGCTGGAAGGTGATCATCGTCGAGCCGGAAAAACAGCTGGCGCTGCTGTTCGGTATGAAAGCCCCGGGGCTGGGTCGACTCTGCTTTACCCTGAAAGACAAAGGGGATTATCGTGAACTGGACGTGCGCGCCTGGTGGCATCCGCACGGAATGCCGGGTCTGTTCTACTGGTTGTTGATGATCCCTGCCCACCTGTTTATCTTCCGTGGGATGGCGAAACGCATTGCGCAACTGGCAGAACAAAAGACGGAAAAGATCTAAATAAAACTCTCTTTCTTTCACCTTTCCCATTGCATAGCGCCGTAATTCACGAAAGAATGCGCACGAAATTCTTTTCAACACAGTGGATTGATATGAAGGTACTGGTTACCGGGGCGACCAGCGGCTTAGGCCGAAATGCGGTCGAATTTCTGCGCAACAAGGGCATCAGCGTCAGGGCTACCGGTCGCAACGAAGCGATGGGAAAACTGCTGCAAAAAATGGGCGCAGAGTTCGTCCATGCCGACCTGACGGAGCTGGTCTCCTCGCAGGCGAAAATGATGCTCGCCGGTATCGACACGCTGTGGCACTGCTCCAGTTTTACCTCCCCGTGGGGAACCCAGGAAGCCTTCGATCTCGCCAACGTGCGGGCTACCCGCCGTCTGGGTGAATGGGCCGTTGCCTGGGGCGTGCGTAACTTTATTCATATCTCGTCACCGTCACTCTATTTCGACTATCACCACCATCGTGACGTGCAGGAAGATTTCCGCCCTGCTCGCTTTGCCTGCGAGTTTGCCCGCAGCAAGGCGGCCAGCGAAGAGGTCATCGACCTGCTGGCGCAGTCAAACCCGCATACCCGCTTTACGGTCCTGCGTCCGCAGAGCCTGTTCGGGCCGCACGACAAGGTGTTTATTCCGCGTCTGGCGCAGATGATGCACCACTACGGCAGCGTGCTGCTGCCGCGCGGCGGCGATGCGCTGGTCGATATGACCTATTACGAAAATGCCGTTCACGCCATGTGGCTGGCAAGCCAGCCGGACTGCGATAAGCTTACCTCCGGTCGCGCCTACAACATCACTAACGGCGAACCCTGTACGCTGCGCAGCATTGTGCAGCGCTTAATTGACGAGCTGCAGATCGACTGCCGTATCCGTTCTGTTCCCTATCCAATGCTGGATATGATTGCCCGCAGCATGGAGCGCTTTGGCAGTAAATCAGCCAAAGAGCCTGCGCTGACGCATTACGGCGTCTCTAAACTTAACTTTGACTTCACGCTGGATATTTCGCGTGCGGAGAATGAGCTAGGGTATAAACCGATTGTGACGCTGGATGAAGGGATTATGCGCACCGCGGCGTGGCTGCGGGATCACGGGAAACTTCCTCGGTAGATCGGGTCCGGCATTTTTACGATGAAAAAAGCGGCAACCCGAAGGTTGCCGTTTGTCATTTTGCTGATTACAGCGCAGTCCACGCGTCCTGCCATGCAATCCCTTTACCAGGCTCGTAGTAGGATGGCGCGTTATTGCACCAGCCGCTGTATGGGTAAGGTTTGCACTGGAACAGCTGGCCGCGGTTGTTAACGATATCGCCTGCTTTCCATTTGGTTTTGGACGTCCAGGTCGGGTAAGTCCCGGTCTGGCCGCCGCTGGCCTGTTTAGGCTGTACGTTCAGCGTATAGCTGGTGGTGCTGCTCAGCTCGCCGTCACTGACGGTCAGGTTGATCTGGTACTGCGTCGCCGCTGCCACTTCTGGTGCATTGAAGGTAATAATGGCTTTATCTTCGCCGCTTACGGTCTGGCCGTTCGGAGCCGTCCAGGTATAAGTCAGGTGGTTACCGTCTTCGTCAGTCGAGCCAGACGCGTTCAGAGAAACTGATTTACCCGCTTCAACCGCTCCCACCGGGCCGGAGATTTTTGCTACTGGCGCATGGTTTACAGGCGCTGGCGTATTATCGTCTGGCACCGGCGTGGTGTTGCCTTCGTCCGTTGGGTCGACAGGGGTCGGGGTAGGTGTTGGCGCCGGGGTTGGCGTGACGTTACCGCCGTCGGAAGTCCCGTCTTCACCCACCACGTTCACATTGAAGTAATGCTTCACGCATTTGGTGTAGTCCCCCTCTTTAAAGGCGCTGAATGGCGTCTGGTAACCCACCAGCTGGCAAGAGTAGGTCTGGCCTGATGGAGTATCCGCACTCCATCCCCAGTCCTGTTCCCAGTAGATCTTCAGCGCGCCGGCACCGCCTTCGTCGAACTGTTTCATGTTGGCGCAGCCCAGCACTTCGTTAGAAGGAACTGGTACTTTCAGGTAGTTGGCGAACTCTTTGTAATATTTGATACGGTTTTGAGACTGGGCGATCTCAGTCGGGCCGCCACACTCCACGCCGCCGTTGATGATCTGCGTGGTCACGCCGAAGCCTGGTACCAGACCATTCGCCTTATCGTGATCGTTCGGCTGCCATGTGCCGTCGATAACCTGCAGCATGCTCGGTTTTGGCGGCTGCGGGTAGGCGAAGAAGAAGATCGCGGAAGCAAGGTTCAGCCAGGTGTCCGCCACCAGCTCAGGTTTGTCCAGCAGTACACGTACGTCGCCGTACATCGCTTCAGAGAACGGGCCGTAGTTGTAGTTATAGGAGAGCTGTTTCGCACCGCGACCAAAGTAGCTAACGAAATCGCCATCTTTGTCTTTACCGCACGGCCAGGTCTGACCCTGCCAGACATCCGGGTTACATTCACCGTTGTAGCCGCCCTTCTGACCTTCGCTCCAGCCCATCTCACGCACGTAGACCAGCGCCTGACGCCACTCGGGTTCCGGCCGCCAGGACTCGTGGCCTCCGGTTTCCTGCGCGAAGTGCGCGAACATGGTTGCCAGAGACTTACGGCAGATGGCATCGCTGTTACGACCATCGGTATAGGTCTGGCACAGTGCAGGGAATTTACCGACCGCTTTCAGGAAGTTGCTGTAAGTATATTCCGGCGCACGCAGTGGGAAGAGATAATCCCAGTCGCTGGCCTTGATAATCCCTTCCACGCGCTTGACGTTTTCCGGGTTTGTCGATTTACCCGGCTCAATTTGTTCCACCAGGCTGTTGTCCAGCGTGCGGATGGTTGACTTCACTGAAGCCATAAGCGGGAAGTTGGTCAACTCCTGCTCTTTCTTTTGCAGATCGCTGGCCTTAACGGTGTAAGGTTCGCTGCTGGCCTGCAGCAGGGTTGCCTGAGCCATAAACGGTGCAACGCATGCGCCCGCGATAAGAACACTGAGTAATGTCCTTTTGTTCATGTCACTAGTCCTCTTAATTATATTAAGGGTCAATAAAAGTTAATTTTCGCGGTTTATTTATTAATCATTTAATAAATAAACCCGGGAGCAGTTTTCGTTTTATGAAGAACACCATTCGGTACTCTTCAAAAAACAAAAATCAATAATAATGGGTGCGGGTGCTACGTTTTAACTTCTGATATTTATTCCAGACCTTACGGGCATAGACCATGCGCTGCGCGAAATTCTCTTTTTTCAGGCCCGCATTATAGGCGCCGACCGCCTCCCAGTTATAGCCATAAATTTTAATCATTCCGGATAATATCGATGCGCCAACCATAATCGAGGTGCAGGGCTCGGTAATTAACCGGTATTCATTAATGCCTTTGCGCTCCAGCTCGAAAAAATGTGAGCTGTTAATCTGCATCAGTCCGACATCACGCGTGCCATCATGATTCAGTCCAATCGCATTGGGATTCATTCCCGATTCAACGTTAGCAATGGCATATAACAGATAAGGATCCACATGATAATAACTGGCGGCTTTATCCCAGCAGTTGGCAAAGACGCTATGGCTTATTACCAGCAACAATAAAAATAACGTTTTCATTTTCAGTCCGGCTCTTTTTCATTGTCTCCTTACGCGGTTATTACTCTTTTCCTGATTTACGGCCCACGTCCGTCTCGGGACGTGGACCGTAATAGCGGGCAAATTTCTTACCCGCATCGTTATAGCAGTGGCTTACTGGCAGTCAGTCGCCGGGCCTTTTTTCACCCATACATCGCTGCTACCTGGTTTATCACCCTTCGTCCACCATTTCGCGGTGTAGGTGTAACCGTTGTAGGTAGTGGTGTCGCCGCCGTTATAAACCACGTCGGAGCGCCAGTTGAATTTCACCTGACTTACCAGCTCCCATGCATCCACACCGAAGCCCGGCTGGTTGCCCTGAGTCCAGTATTTTGCTTTCCAGACCAGGTTGTCGAAGCTGACGGTATTCCCCGCGTTGTAAACCTTGCTTGCGCTCCAGGCAGCATATTTACTGGCGTTGGCGTCAACAGGCTTATCGCAGCTATTGGTGGCAGAACCTTCGTCAGACGGCGTGTTGCCTTCATCTGATGGGGTGTTACCTTCGTCAGATGGCGTGTTGCCTTCATCGGATGGGGTATTTCCTTCGTCAGACGGCGCGTTGCCTTCATCGGATGGGGTGTTGCCTTCGTCAGACGGCGTTTCCGCTGCTTTAGGCGTTACCGTCACCTGTACGTTAGTCTGTACGCTGGACTTGCCATCGCTTACCAGCACGCTCAGCGTGTAAGTTGATTCCGTGTCCACGTCCGGCGCGGTGATGTTCAGGTTCGCGGTATCTGCGCCTGTCGCCTGCATATTCGCAGGAACGCTCCAGGAGTAGGTCAGCGCGTCGCCATCAGGATCGTTAGCCTGAGCGTGCAGAGAGTAGCTCTGGCCCGCTTCCAGCGTCACGGCTTCCATCTGGTTCACAACCGGCGCCTGGTTTGCTTTCGGCGCTTTGTTCACGACCTGGACGTCAGCAGTACTGCTCAACCCTTTCGCGTCAGTAACCGTCAGGCGGAACGCCAGAGTCTGGTTACTGGTGACAGCGGCAACGTTGAAGGTCGCTTTCGCTTTGGTGCTGTTGGTGATAGTCACCGACGGGCCAGAGATCTGCGTCCACTTGTAGGTGATGGCATCGCCATCCGGATCGGTGGAAGCCGAGCCATCCAGGGTCACCGTCGCCGGACCGGTTACGCTCTGGTCAGCGGCAGTCGCCACAGGCGCATGGTTGGTCACTACCGGATCAACCGGCGCAGCGCCACCGCCTGTCAGGCTTTCATTCATCGCGTTCAGAATGTCTCCGGTATCGGAGTCGATAGACCAGGCAAACAGACCGCCCAGGTTTTTCGCGAGCACATATTGACCTTTCGCCGTTGCGGAACGCGCATCTTCATAGGTAATCAGATCGCCGGTGGTTTTGTTAAACAGATACGGCGCTTCAGCGGTAGCATCATAGTTGTATTCCCAGCCCGCTTTGCCTTTGTACTCGTTAACGATCTGACGATAGTCAACCACGCCCGGTTCCCAGGTCCCTTTCACCATGCCCGTTGCCGTGCCGGTGAACGGGTTGTTATTGCTGTAACCGTGAACGCCGGTCCAGCCGCGACCATACATGGCCGTCCCCACGACAATTTTGCCAGGCTGTACACCCTGCGCGAGCAGCGCATTCACGCCGTTTTCGGTGGTGTAATTAGTATCCGGTTTGTTCGCCGGCGCACGCAGTGCCGCCTGGTGACCCAGATCGGTGTTGCTCCAGCCGCCGTAGAAGTCGTAGCTCATCAGGAAGATGTGATCCATGTACTGCTGTGCAGTGGTGTAATCAACGTCTTCAATTTTGTCGCTGCCTGAGCCGATAGCTGAGGTCAGTTCAAAGGTACGGCCGGTTTCGGCTGACAGTTCATTCATCATGGCGCGCAGTTCGCGCATCAGTGCGGTATAAGTCTCTTTATCCTGCTGCGGGTTGCCCAGCGTTTCGTTCTGACCGCCGCCGCCCGGGAATTCCCAGTCGATATCCACACCGTCGAAGAATTTCCAGGTTTTCAGGAAATCTTTAACGGAAGCCACGAAGCGATCGCGGATCGCTTTGTCATGCATTTTGAAGAACGGATCGGAAAGGGTCCAGCCACCGATCGACGGCAGCACTTTCAGGCCAGGGTTGGCTTTTTTCATTGCCATCAGCTGGCCGAAGTTACCTTTGTAGGGATCGTCCCAGCCGCTTACGCCAGCCTGAGGCTTCTGCAGTGCGGCCCACGGGTCGTGAATCGCCACCTGGAAGTCCTGACGGCCAGCACAGGCGCGCTTAAGCGCTTCGAAGCTGTTACCGCCTTCGATGGTTTTCAGGCTGTCGTTGATGCCGTCGCCGCCGCAGATTGGAATGAAGCCATAAAGAATGTGGTTAAGGTTAGCCGCCGGGATTTTGTCTACAGGGAAGTTACGGTCGTAAACACCCCACTCAGGGAAATAAGCACCCACCCCTTTATCGGTGTGCTTAGAGAGGGTTTTGTTATTTTCCTGCATGGTGGTGTTGAGTGGCAGCAGATGGCTACCGTCGGTATCCGCGACGATAATCAGTTTGCTGGCGCTGGTGCTGCAGCCGCTGGCATTGCAGAGCTCAACCGTTTCCTGATAACGACCACCTTTCTTCACTTTAAACGTAGCCGTGCCGGACATGCTGCCTGCGCCGGTCCAGACGGTTTTGCCGTCGAGCAGCACTTTCGCTGAAGTCGGCGCCGCGCCGCTCCAGACGTCCCACTGCACTTTAACATCGGCGCCATCATGGACTTTGACCAGGCTATTGTAAGCAGAAGCAGACTGATCAACTTCGACAATGGCAAATTTATCATTACCACTGGCGATAGTTGCTTTACCGGGCACTGCTGCGAACACCGGGCTTGCAGCCGCTGCAACGAAGAGTGCCAGATATTTAGGCTTCAGAAATTTCATTATTTGATCCTGATAATACGATTTGTGAAATTAAATACCCATGCTTTTCCATTAAACATGGACGAACGTTATTTACTGATAAATTAATCGTGAACGCTTCTGGTTCACCAAAGACCTGCTTATTATTACGCCGTACCTTCCTCCACTCATAAAACATTCAACAAATCTGTTATTGCGGAGAAGAGAATACAATGGGGAATTTATTTTCTCCTTTCCTTCCCTCAATGAAAAAACCTCAAAAAAAACTTGACTGCATTATTTAAAAGATGAGATAGGGGATTTGAGAAATAAATACAGCCAGCCCGGAAAAGGCAATGTATGGGCCAAAGGAAATAAGGTTATTTTTATTCTCAAAGGGTTTTAACAGGCAATGCATAATAATACCCCCCAGCGCCGCGATCAGCAAAATAGAGGGTAACGCCTGCCATCCGCACCACGCGCCTAGCGCTGCCAGCAGCTTAAAATCACCATAGCCTAACCCTTCCCGACCGGTCAGCAGACGGAATGCCCAGTAAACCAGCCAGAGCGACAGATACCCCGCCACCGCGCCAAAGATAGCATCGGTCAGCGGTAGCGTCCGGAACAGGGCATGGAACATCAGCCCCGTCCACAGCAGCGGCTGGGTCAGGCAGTCCGGCAGCAGCATATGGTGCGCATCGATCACCGACAGCGGCAGCAGAAAACTCCACATCACCCACAGCGCGATTAGCGCCGAAAACGACGGTGCCAGCGCCGCGCTGGCGGCAAAGAAGACGGCGCTACAGACTTCCACCAGCAGCAACCGCAGCGGAATCTCGCTATGGCAGTGACGGCAGCGACCGCGCAGCGCACACCAGCTAATGATGGGAATATTTTCCCACGCGCTCAGGGTATGGTGGCATTCCGGGCAGTGAGAGGCGGGAAACAGCAGATTGCCTGCCCCCTCTTCTTCCATTACCAGCGGCGGAATACGCTCCCCGACTACGCCCAGGAAACTGCCGAGGATTGCCCCCAGCGCTCCGCTCATCACGCACAGTCCCGGCAGATTCGCTTGCTGCAAAAGCATTAGCGGGTTCATGCGCTTTTCGCCCAGCTCAGCGTAATATGCGCTTTCACCTCACTCTGACGATCCACCGGCGTTAACGCGAGTTTTTCCAGATGTATACCGGAAGAGACGTTCATCTCACGCAGCCAGTTTTGCAGGGCAGAAATGTTGACGCGTTCGACAACAAAGGTTAGCGACTGCTCTTCCTGACGCACGTCTGTCAACGCGACGTGCACGACTTTGGCACTTTCTTCCACCACGCTGCGCGGATTCGGGGTATTGACTATTCTGGACTGGAGATGGTTTTTATCAATTTCCTGGCGCATCCAGTTCAGCGTCTGCTTCTGCTTAAATAACACGGCCTCGTTATTTTTGATCAGAGTATCAAGCGGAATCATCGCGCCGTAATAAACCATCGCACAGCAGAGTGCCCCACCGCAGAGTTTAAATAAATTACGCTCGCGTGGACTATAATTTTGCCAGCGGTTTTTTAACTGGGCTATTTGCGTTTTCATTTATAGCTCCCGGTAATAATGGCGGTATAAGGCGCCTCGCCGGAAATCGGCTGCATCGCAAATTCAAAGGTTTCGGCGCTGCGGGCGACAAAATCCTGCAGTGTCTGTTTATCCATGGATTTCACATTCAACGTCAGCTGATTTTGCGTTTCGTCATATTCCACGTTGTTGATCTCCAGAGACGGCAGTGACTGCTTGATTTGATTCAGCGCTTCGAGCTGCAGGAAGATCCCTTTCTTAGCCTTGCTGATATACTGCCCGACGTAGTATTTCAGGTTGCTGGTCTGGCGCAGGGTCGGGAAATAGTGCTGCGCTACGGTGGTCATCTCACGGTGGATCTCGTTTTGCTGGTGAGTGAGCATCAACGCCATACCTACGCGGGGGCCGATCAGCAGGCCGACGCAAACCAGCGCCGCCGCAGCGAGGGCCGTTTTCGCGTGGCGAAAACGCGGGCCGCTGGCGCTGCGCCCGGAAAACTCTCCGTGCAGCATGTTGATACGACAGCCCTGCCACTGGGTCTGGATCAGCACCAGCGGATGCTGCCACGCCAGCAGCTCATCCACCTGTACCTCCTGCGGCGCATCGCCATAGCAGCACACCTCACCCGCCGGGCATTTACTCAACAGCAGCGGCAGCAGGACCTCATCGGCTTCGCCAGCGCTGCTGGGGGAAAAACGCAGCCAGTAGCTCTCTTCCAGGCTCACCAGCGTAGTGCCCCCTTCGCTCACCGGCAGCAGCCAGGCATCCGGCAGCGCCTGGACCACCGTGAGCCCCGCCTGAGCGAACAGCTCAAGCCAGTGGCGCAGACGTTCAGCGTCGATGGCCACGGCATCCACTTCTGGCCCCTTTTTGTTCAGCACCGTCCAGTGCAGCGTCTCCACCTCGCCGAGCAATGTCTCTTCCGCCATCCACGAGAACTGCGCCGTCTGGGCTGAAAGTCCCTTTTTCGGCAGGGTAAAATGACGAAAGATCGTCTCGCTCGCCGGCAGCAAAAGGCACACCTGCTGAGAAAGCGGATGGCAGGAAAGTTCGCTCAGTGCGCTCCAGCCCGTCAGATATTCCACCCGATCGTTACCGGATTCACACCACCAAATTTTGCCGTCCTCACGGGTATCGGGACGAATAAAAAGCACCTTTTTCATCATCTTCTACTTATCTTATTCAACCATTCGGTAGCGGCGTTGCCAGGTAACGACCTTGCCCGCCTCACTGTCAACGTGAAGCTGGCTGACGACGCGCAGCGTTAAATCATCGGTATTGCCGGTGGTATCCACCCGAAAATAGCGACTGTTGACCGCAACC
Source organism: Enterobacter sp. (assembly GCF_977039595.1). Taxonomy (NCBI): domain Bacteria; kingdom Pseudomonadati; phylum Pseudomonadota; class Gammaproteobacteria; order Enterobacterales; family Enterobacteriaceae; genus Enterobacter; species Enterobacter sp. The sequence goes on along the minus strand of NZ_CDRQYH010000016.1, from coordinate 15,132 downwards.
CTGTCCTGAATCTGCGCCAGGATATCTTTGGTCTGCGGATAGTTGCTCTCCAGCACTTTGCTGAATGCCTCCAGCGACTCCCAGCCCTCTTCCGGGCGTGAATCGATCAGGCGGGCAGCATCGTCCGTGTTTAACACGCCGGTAAAAACCGCCGCCAGCAGCGGCGACTGTTCTCGTGTTAAGGTATTCACATTTATGGTGCCATCCGTATCCGGCAAGGCGCACAGCAGTTTGCTGACCTTCGGCCATGCGGCCTGCGGAAAGGCGGGCAGCAGTCTGATTTCATTGATGGTGCGCATCATTTGATTCGCCGGACCACGGGCGGGCGTCACGCTCGCCCAGGCATCGGCCTCCTGGCCCTGTTTCGCCGTCACGTCGTCGGCGTCAAGATAATCCACCAGTTGCTGGTAAATCTCTTCTGCCGCCAGCGTACCGACTCCGCCTTCTGCCAGCAGCTGTTCGACAATCTGCTCTTTGACCGGTTTTTCCGGCAGCGCAGTGGCGTCGGCCGGGGCCGCTGGCGCCGCATCAACGGCCAGCAGACTATTGACGTTAAAGCAGGTCCGGGCATCCTCCACCTGACTCACCACGGTGTAATTATCCCCATGGGTTTCCATCGGCTGTGCCCAGTCACCTCGCGGCGAAAGCCCCGCCCCTTCTGAACTGGCCGCTTTCTGCCATACGTTTTCCAGTACCTTCTGTTGACGGGCAATGGCCCAGCGCAGCGTCTGCTGGCTGACCTGATAATGCGTTTTTTGCAGGTGGCGGCAGAACTGCTGACTGATTTTCGCCGCCAGGGCGGACATCATCACCAGCAGGATCAGCACCACCAGTAGCGCCACGCCACGCTCTTTCCGCGCAGGTTTACCGCTCATGAACTCACTCCTGGTTGTGCTGCCGTATCGGGCTGCGGGTTGGTTACGGGCTGCGCCGCATTCTCCGCTGCCGGCTGCGCCGGGTCCGCATTCGTCTCTTTTGGCGCGGTCTGGATCTCGGGCATATCGCCGGGAGTGATAAAAACCCAGCGCCAGGTTTCGCCGTTTTCCATAGTCAGATTCAGCTCAGCGCCATCAGGCTGATGGGCGATGTCGGTCCATTTCTCCTGCCAGCCTTCGTGCCAGAAACGCCATTTCATCGCTTTCACATCGTTCAGAATCGGAACTTCTTCCGGCTGCGCGCTGGCGGGACCATCGATAGCAGCCCAGACGTTGCGCCACAGGCGCTTGTCCTTTAACGTCCAGCTCACCCGCTCTAGCTGCACCTGACCGCTGATGCCGTTAAGGGTTGTCATTTCCAGACCATTCTGCTGCTGAACGAACACCTCGCCGCTGTTGCGCGGCGCGCGCGCCTGCTGCTGATAAAAGTCACGCGAGAGCAGATTGTACGTGCGCTGAAGCGCCGTCACTTTTGTCGCCGCCTCGTCGCTGGCCGTCGAGGTGCGCATCGCACCGTCAAGAATTTGCCAGGCGAGAATGCTGATCACCGCGAAGATGGCCAGCGCAATCATAATTTCCAGCAGGGTAAAGCCCTGCTGAGGCTGCGCCTTACTCACGATCCACCTCCGGTTCGTCTAGCTGAAGTGCCACCACCGGTTGCGCATCGCTTCCTTCGCTGTAAACCCTTACCTCATCGGCAAAGGTATTTTCGGCGGTTTTCACCCGCTGGATATGCCAGGTCCAGGTTTGTCCGCCCATGGTTTCGGTACCCACCTGCTCGGCATCCGGAAAATCGGTCTGAGCAAGCTGAGCTTGTGCCAGTAGATTTTCCGCCACCCAGCCGGCCTGCAGTGTTTCCGACAGGCTGTGGGTAAAGCGCACGTTCAGTGTGACGGAGTTCATCAGCGCCAGCGCCGCGGTGGAGAAAATCACCAGCGCCACCATCACTTCCAGCAGGGTCATCCCCTGCTCTTTGGTTTTGCGTTTAGTCATCGTTTTCCACCACCACGGGAACAGAGCCCTGTGACGTCACGTGAAAGCGCTGCTTTTTATCGAGGCTTTCGAAGCTGAGCGTGAAGCGGCTCAGCTCGCCGTCCGGCAAAAAAATGATTTGCGGTTCATCGTCCAGCGTGGCCGCCAGCGTTCGCGGCGAGAGGGAGACGTGCATCTCCTCAGGAAACTCGCCGCGGGTCGCGATCCGTCCCGCCTTTAGCGGTGCCCAGTGGCTTTCGCCGTTATTTCCAACCTGTGTCACCAGTTCAAATTCTGACGAGGTCATCACCAGCCCGACAATATTTCCGTCCATTACCGCACGGTCAGAACCATATTCAACGAGGGATTTTAGCTGCTGACCAAATGTATCTGCGCCGCTGCGTGATGGAATGGTGGTGACCACCATCATGGCGCTCAGGGCGAATATCACCAGCGCCACGATAATTTCCAGCAGGGTAAATCCACGTTGCTTATTCATTACTTATCTTTTTTATCAAAAGACCAGTTGCTGATATCGTCGGCAGTATTCGCTTCTCCATCCGGACCGGCTGAGAAAATATCGACAGCGCCATGCTCTCCCGGGCTGACCAGAATATAGTCATTGCCCCATGGATCCTGCGGCAGGCGGCGAATATAGCCGTCGTCACGGTAGCCTTTCGGAATGGGCGCAATTTCAGGTTTGGTCACCAGCGCCTGCAACCCCTGCTCGGTGGTCGGATAGCGATGGTTGTCGAGTTTGTACATATCCAGCGAACCTTCCAGCGCCACAATATCGCTGGTCGCTTTCTGAATATCGGCTTTTTCTTTATTGCCCATTAAATTAGGCACCACCATACTGGCCAGCACACCGAGAATAACGATAACTACCATTAATTCGAGCAGCGTGAATCCCGCCTGACGCTTCAGGCTATTCTTTTTCAAAGACATGATTAACCCACCATATTATTAAGTTGAAGAAGCGGTTGTAATATTGAAAGAACGATAAATAAAACAACGGTCGCCATAGTTACTACCAGTGCCGGCTCAAATACCGACAGCGTTAAAGTAATTCGATGCTGTAATGCAGATTCCTGGTTTTCCGCCGCGCGATCCATCAACGAGCCCAGCTCGCCGCTCTCCTCCCCGGAGGCCACCATGTAAAGCATGGTGGGTGGGAAGATTTTCGCCTGTTCCAGCGCGTTGTAGAGAGATGCCCCCTGGCGCACGGTGTCCGCCGCCTGCTCAAGCACCTGCCGGGCATAAAGGTTTTCAATTCCGTCCATCGCGATATACATCCCTTCCAGCAACGGAACGCTGCTGGCCTGCAAAATACTCAGCGTGCGGATGTAGCGCGCGCTGTTGATGGCGCAGACCAGTTTTTTCAGCGGTGAATTTAGCAACAGCCACCGATGATAAACAAATCGGTTCTTTTCTTTTTTTATCCAAAATTTAAAGCTCGCCGACGCCCCGAACAGGCCGCCGGCGATAACGATGCCCCATGCCTGTAAAAAGTCGCTCACCGCAATCAGCGTGCGGGTGGTCATCGGCAGCTCTTGTTTCATATGGGTGAACTGGTCGATGACCTGCGGCACCACGGCGACCAGCAGAATGGAGATCACCGCGATCGCCACTACCGTCAGGGTGATGGGGTACACCATCGCCTGGGTGAGCTTGCTTTTCATCTTCTGGCGCTGCTCGTTGTATTCGGCGAGCTTTTCCAGCACGCCCCCGAGATGACCGGTCTTTTCACCGGCCATCACCAGGGTGCAATAGAGCTTATCGAAGCTGCGCGGAAACTGGCTGAAGGCGTCGAACAGCGTGTGGCCTTCCACGATCTTGTCGCGGATCTCGGTCACCATCGCCGCCAGGGTTTTATCTTCCGTCTGCTTCGCAATCGCCTTTAGCGCACTCTCCAGCGGCAGCGCGGCATTGACCAGCGTCGCAAGCTGTCGGGTAAACATCGACAGCACCGGAATCGACAGTTTTGCCCCTTTACGGGCGTTTTTCCCCGCCGCCGGATCGCTGGTTGGGGAGATATTCACCGGTATCAGCTTTTGTTCGCGCAGCATCTGGCGCACCTGCTTTGGCCCTTCGGCCTGCAGGTTGCCGCGCTGGGTTTTTCCGGCGGCGTCCGTCGCGGACCACGCATACCAGGCCATTACGCATCCCCTCCGCGCTCGGCGGTGACGCGCATCACCTCTTCCAGCGAGGTCACGCCGGAGATCACCTTCAGCAGACCGTTTTCACGCAGGCTGTAGGCCTCTTTGAAAAGCTGCGTTTCGATGGACATCTCATCTTTATCTTCATGGATCGCACGGCGCATGGCGCTGTCGACCACCAGAAATTCATGGATGCCTGCGCGTCCCTGGTAGCCGCTCTGGCGACACTGTTCGCAGCCCACGGCGCGATAAATCGCTTTGGGCGGCGTTTCCATAAAGGTGAACAGCGCTTTCTCATTGTCATCCAGCGGACTGGTCGTGCGGCAGTGCGTACACAGCCGACGCACCAGACGCTGGGCAATGACGCCAAGCAGCGACGAACCAATTAAAAATGACTCCAGCCCCATATCACGCAGACGGGTAATGGCGCCCGCCGCACTGTTGGTGTGCAGGGTAGACATTACCAGGTGACCGGTGAGCGACGCCTGCACCGCGATTTGCGCGGTTTCACCGTCACGAATTTCCCCGATCATTACCACGTCCGGATCCTGGCGCAGAATGGCGCGCAGCCCGCGTGCAAAGGTCATATCCACGCGCGGGTTGACCTGGGTCTGTCCTACCCCTTCCAGTTCATACTCGATCGGATCTTCCACGGTCAGAATGTTGCGTTCATGACCGTTAAGCGCCGACAGCAGCGCGTACAGGGTGGTACTTTTCCCCGAACCGGTCGGGCCGGTCACCAGGATGATGCCGTGCGGACGTTCAATCAGTCCCTTTAACTTCACCAGCTCTTCGTCAATCAGACCGAGCTTGTTGATGTCCGGCTTAAGGTTGCTTTTATCCAGCAGACGCATCACCACGCGTTCTCCGTACTGAGAAGGAATAGTGGAGACACGCACGTCAATAGCCTTACGACCAATGCGCAGCGAAATACGACCGTCCTGGGGGAGACGTTTTTCGGCGATGTCCAGTTTGGACATCACTTTGATACGCGACACCAGCAGCGGCGCGAGCTTGCGCGCCGGCTGCAGCACCGGACGCAGCACGCCGTCAACGCGAAAACGAATGCTCAGGGTGCGCTCGAAGGTCTCGATATGAATATCGGAGGCCCCCTCTTTCACCGCTTCGCCCATAATGGCGTTGATCAGGCGGATCACCGGTGAGTTCTCGTCGTTATCGAGCAGATCTTCGTTGTCAGGGATCTCCTCGGTTAACGCCATCAGGTCAATATCGGCGTCCATGTCGTCCACCAGCTGCTGCGAGACGCCGCTGTTCTGCTGCCAGATTTTGGTCAGCAGTTCGTCAAACGCTTCCGCCGTCAAGATCGTCGGGGCATAGGAGCGCCCCAGCACGCGGCGCATCTCCAGCAGGGCATACGCCTGCGCATCCTCGCGGATATAAACCTCATTGTTATAGAACAGGACCCCGTTCTCTTTCGCCCAGGTGCTGGTACAGAGCGCATTACTCATCTCGGTCATGTCGCGTCCGCCTTACTCTTTAAACGGGTTGCGGGACGACACCGGCGCACTGGCGCTCACCGGCGCGGCGCGGCTCTGGGACGGATAGGCCGGCAGCATCGGGGAATCAGAATTCTCTACAATGCCCAGCTTGTGCTCTTCCATACGCTGCTGCTGACGCGCCTGGATCTGATCGTATTTCTCTTTCGACGCCGCGCTGTAGTTGTCGTCGTCGCGCAGTACGGTGGTGTGGATAAACACCATAAGATTACGTTTGGCGCTGTCCTGCGAGGTATAGCGGAACAACTGCCCCACGACCGGAATATCGCCCAACAACGGTACTTTCGAGACCGACTGTTTAGTGACGTTTTCCATCAAACCTCCCAGTACCACCGTCTGTCCGCTGTGGACCATCACTTCGTTATTGATGGTGCGGGTGTTGAACGTTGGGCCCAGGCTGGCATCGGCCGTCGAGGTGTTATCCACGCTGGAAACTTCCTGCTCAATCTTCAGATGGATCATGTCGCCATCGTTGATCTGCGGTACGATTTTCAGCTTAGTACCGACGGTTTTACGTTCCACCGAGTTAAACACGTTATCGCCGCTGGTGGTCTGCGAACCGGAGAGTACCGGTACATCCTGACCGACGTTGAACGACGCCTCTTTGTTATCCAGCGTCACCACGCTCGGTGTCGACAAAATATCGTTTTTGCCGTTAGTGGACAGCGCCGTCATCAGCGCACCAAAATCGCCGTTAAAGAAACCAGTCGCCAGGCCCGTATAGCTGCCAATGACTTTTGACTTCTTGATCTGGCTGATCGGCAGGCCGGTCGAACCAAACTGAACCCCACCGTGTTTACCGGTCCACTGCACGCCCAAATCCAGGCCGTTACCGTCCTGAACTTCGGCGATGATCGCCTCCACCAGCACCTGTGGACGGCGGATATCCAGCTTGTCGATCACTTTCTCCAGCGAATTCATGACGTTTGGCTGGGCGGTGATCACCAGCGAATTGGTAGACTCGTCGGCAGTAATATTCAGGTCGCCTGCCATCGGCGCGGCTTTGCTCTTACCGCCGCCCGCTTTATCTTTCAATTGCTCTCCGATCCCCGTCAGCACCGGCACCACTTTGCTGGCATTGGCGTATTTCAGGTAGAAGACGCGGGTGTTGCCTTCGTTGTTCTGCTCGCGATCGAGCTGGGAGATCAGCATCCGGGTGCGCTGACGCGCGTCCGGGCTGCCGCTAATCACCAGGCTGTTGGTTTCATCGTCGGCGACCACTTTGGTCGCCAGCTGCGGGGCGTTTTGCCCTTTCTGCTCTTCGTTGTTGAGATTGTTCAACATGTCAGAAAGATCTTTGGCCGAGGCAAAACGCAGTGGCACGATTTCACGGCGCTGGACGCCGCTTTGATCCACTCGCTGCACCAGATCGACCAGGCGGTTAACCACCGAGGCTTTGCCGGTTAACAACAGCACGTTTGACGGTTCAAAATGAACCACGTTGCCGATGCCGGAGGCGTCGTTCAACTGACGCAACAGGGGGGCCAGCTCACGTACCGGGACGTTCTCCATCCGCACCACGCGGGTGATGATTTCGTCGCCTTTGCCGGGGTTTTTGCTGTCGGCAATCGGTGCGCCCGACATGCGGGCCACCGAAGAGCGCACGACTTTCACCATCCCGTTATCCATCGGGATCACCGACAGACCATAGAGATCCAGAACGCTCAGGAAGAACTGATAATATTCCTCTTCCGTCAACACGTTGTAGGTACGGACCGACACCGTTCCCTGAACGGAAGGATCGACCAGAATGGTTTTATTGAGGTTACGCCCTACGGTATCGATAAATTCGCGGACATCGGTATTTTTAAAACTGGCGCTAAAGTTCGCCGCGAACAGCGAACCGGAATATAATGACAATGCGGTCAGCGCTACGCACGCCCATGGAAATTTCTTCATGTCTGTACACTTATTAATTGTTTAGAACATTGACCCGAATATTTTCAAGGTGAGCGTGACGCCGAATAATGACATCCGCCTCTTTCATTTTTGACCAGCGGGCAACGATCTCTTTTGCCTGCGCCTCTTTAGTCATATCCACATCGTCAACTTTTACCACTACATCACCTTTTTCCAGGCCAGCATGGCTGTAGAAAGGAGACGCATTGCGTGGATTAATGTTGTAGCCTTCCAGCTGGCCTTTCTCGATTAATGGTTTTAACACCAGGTAATCATCCAGATGCAGATTATCCAATCCTGCATCTTTCTTCGATTTGGTTACCGGGCTGCTGTCAACGCCGCCTTTAAAATAGTCTGGTTTTTTAAGTGAAATAACCTGCGGTGCGCCTTCATAATTCACCACCACATTATCGGGATGAATTTCGGCAATATAGGCATTGTCAAAACCGGCGAGCATTTCGCCCTCGCGATAGCTCTTTTGTCCGGAGGGGGTTTTTATCACCGCAAAGGACAGCCAGGCTTCGTCGCTGCTGAGAATACCTTCGATTTCCGCACTGAGCGGCTTTTTCAACGCCGCTGGCTGTTTCGCTGGCATCACCGCCGGCGTAAAAAGTACAAACTGAGTTTCATCATGACTTTTTTTTTGCATCTTCTGCTTTGGATCAGACAATCTGTTCGTAACTTTCTTATAATCTTTATAAACCATATACCCTTGCTGGCCGCAGAAAATGAGCAGCACAAACATGACGCAGGGCATAATCAATTGATTAACAAATGACATCCGCATTTTTTAACGAGCCTTTCTGCCAGTCAGTAATTCACAGCACAGGGCTGTATGAGTAAGTGGCGTAAATACTAATGAGTTCCCTACCCCCCGCCCATTTATACTTCCGCCAACAATAATTTAGAAAAAGATTGAACGTTAAATAAACCTATGCTAAAAGCGCAGGCCGAATATTTTTATCCTGCATTCAAATTGCCCCTTCCGCCCGTATCCTTTACTTTTCCGTCTCCTTGTTATGAATGAAAGAGACGGTAATACGCTATGTATATGCGCCATTTTAATTTCACTACCCAGCCTTTCCGGACTATCAGCCGGATGCCAGGTGATTTTTTTGTTCCGTATCATCAGGATGTGTTCGGTTTGCTGAAAGAGAAGTGCCAGACAACAGGCGTTACTGCGCTCTTTAGCGACGACAGCTATCTCACCTCGCAGTTTTGCGATGCGCTTAAAAAGCATGACGGCACGCTGATTGCCATTAACGCCTTCCCGAAACTCAGCGCCAGCGGCCTGCTCTATAAACTCAACGCCACCACTAAAGAGAGCAAAACCCGGATCCAGGCTATTGATGCTGTGCTGCGTCAGTGGCAGGACGAGATGTTGTCCAGCAAAACCTCACGTAAAGTGCTGGTCATCTCGCATATTCAGTCGATGAAAGCGAATTGCCATGAAGCACTGTCCATGCTGTTAACCCGCGCGCAGGAGCTGGATGTGCCTCTGTCGGTTGTGCTGATGGGATCGGCCGACCAGGAAGCCGCCCTCCAGCAGTCCGGGTTGCGTGAATCTCTTCATACGCGTCACACGCTCCGGCCTCTCACCTGCCGCGAATCCCTGAGCTATGTTCAGGCCCAGTGTGAAGCGCATGGCAGCGACGCGACGCCGTTCACCCGGGCCCGCGTGCGCAAGATGCATGTTCTGACCAAAGGACAGGCAGGCAAACTCAACGAGCTGGCGCACCTTGCGATGCTCGCCGCCTGGACCGAACGTTCAGCGCAGGTATCGCCGCGCCATCTGCGCCTCGCCGCAGGAGAAGTTCTGCCGGCAAAACAGAAGGGCAAACGCCTTGCCGTTATGGGCCTTTTTGCCTCTGTACTGTTTGCCGCCTGCGGCTGGACATTGATGCCCGCCATTACCGCCAGACTGCCTGTACAGCTGCCCGTGATGGCCAGCTGGAAACCGCAGACCCCAAAAACCGACGCCCCAGTGGTGCCGGTTATTGAGAATGAAGTGGTGAATAAGCCCGATGCGATGCATCAGCTCTATACCATGTGGGGTTATGACGCCACGATGGAAGAGGCGCTCTGCCAGAACGCCGGGCGGGTCAACCTGATGTGTAAGGAGGGCAGCGCTCCGCTCGAGGAGCTGGCAAAAGAGGGTTACCCGTGGATCGGCGAGATCAGAACAGGCGATCACCTGAACTATGCCGTGGTGGCCAGAGTAGATGATAACTCGCTGGATCTGCTGATGAATAATCGCACCTGGCAGGTGAGCCGCAAATGGTTTAACCAGCATGCAACGGGCAATTACACCCTATTGCACCGCCTTACGCCGCAGGGGAAAGATGCCGTGAGCGCTGAAAGTAGCGTCAAAGATTTGGGCTGGATGGATCAGCAGCTTAGCCTGGCGCTGAATCTGCCCGAAACCCACGCAAAAGTGTGGACGGCGGAACTGATGCAACGTACCCGCGAGTTTCAGCAGAAAATGCATCTGCATGTGGACGGGATTGCGGGTGAAGAGACATTGATGCAGTTAATGCGTGAAACCAGGACTACGCCAAGCGTGCTTATTCAGTCCGCAAATATATCTGCGACCCCCACCGCGCAGGAGAAGCATTTATAATGTCGACGATTACTCTGGCTGCCCAGCGCAGCTATACCCTGAACGCACCGGTCTGGTTTTCTTACCGGCGCCCCTCGCTGAAAAAAATGGTCTGTGCCACCCTGATCTGGGTGGTGGGAATAGTGATGACGATCGCTGCGGGACTCTATACTCATCTTTACTGGGATCTGCGCCATCCGGTACCAGAGCCAATAAAAACGAGCGCCGTTAAGCCAGAAACGAAGCTATCGGACATGCATTATGTCTATGTCAGTAAACCGTTCCCGCAGCCTGAAGCAAAGCAAGAACCGATGACAAAAGAGATGCCGCTGCTGCAGGAGATGTCAATTGATAGCGGCGATACCGACTGGCAGCAGGCGCCAGACGGTGAATTATCGCATGATATATCCCGAGATACATTGCCAGGGACCGAAATGAACGTTTCTGCTACTCCCGAACAGGATAATACCAGTCACACACTTGATGATGGGGCAATCAAGGCATTATTGATGAAGGCGTTAAAAGAGCAGGGAAAAGATTATTCGCAAGGGAAAATACCCACGCCCCCCGTGGAAGAAACCACGGCAGGAACGCAGGCAAATAATTCACTGACACATAGTCCCTCTTCCAGTTAAAAGGGGGGGTAAAAAGCGATTAATATTTCTCCGGCAGTGTCGACAAATACATCAGACGACCTTTATCAACCTGAATATAATTACCTTTTTTCAGGTCAGCGAGGATTTTAATAATGGTGCTGCGGGCAAGGCTGGTATATTCCTGAATATAGTCGTAAATATTAATATCGTGCTGATGGTGCACCATCAGTTCGTTAATTTCCAGCAAGAACTCGCGAACAATCGAGTACGCGCTGCGGGCGACGAGCACTTCGTCACGTTTGCTGAGCATGCAAATATACCAGGAGAGGACTTTGCTCAAGGCTTCCCACAGGTTTTTTTCGCTCATCAGACGGAAAAAATCATCTTTTTTAATAGTGCGCACCACGGTATTGGCACGAACCAGGCCGTACATATGCGCTGAATTGTAATAAATAGAGGAGAGACCGAAAATACATTTATTATGTAAGGTGAATACACACAGTTCATCCGACTTGCGGCGGAATTCAACTTCACCGCTAATGATAAAATGAATATCTTCGTTATTCTCGGTACTGATACGCTGCCATTTGCGTAAGGTTCTTTCTTCAAAACCTTCAGTTGCCGCGATAATGGCGTCAAGTTCTTCTTGTGGACGGCTATTTTTACTATAGATACTTAACATAGTTATACCCATTAATATTAAATTGGAAAAGATGAACGTGTGCAATCACAGCGCATAAATGCGTAGTCCATTTAATAAATGTAAATAAAGCTAAGACGTCAGCACATCAGTATTTCTGATTTCGCGTGCTGATATATTGTCAAACACGTTAGCGAGTAATTTCGACTGAGGAAACTATAAACATTTACTCCGCGAATGTGATTAGAAAATTAGTCCAAAAGGAGACCGTATAGAAGTGGAGTCGGGTAACCCGAAGGATTACCCCTGCCCGTAGCGCTCTAACAGCGCCTCCGCGATAGCCAGCGTTTCGCGATCGGCCACGCCGTCCCAGCGCGCCGGGCGAAAATGCATCTGAAACGCGACGATCACGCGCTTCTGCTGTGCGTTCGTCATCTTATCGGTCACCTCATAGCCGTAGCGCGCCAGCAGATCGAGCAGCACCTTCGGCTCCACAAGCTCATCTCGCGGCTTGCCGTTCAGGTAAAACGCCACCCTCGCCGGGTCGGGCCATGCGCCAATCCCCTGCAGCGCCAGCTGACGCCAGGGGAACAGCGGGCCGGGATCGTCTTTGCGCTGCGGGGCGATATCAGAATGGGCCACTACATTTTCAGGTTTGATGTTGTAGCGGGTGATAATGTCTTTGGCGAGCGGCACCAGCGCCGCAATCTGCGCTGGCTCAAAAGGGGTAAAGCGCTTAACGCCCGACGTTTTTTGCCAGCCACGGTTCTCCAGCTCAATGCCGACAGACGTATCATTGATGCGGTTGGTGCCGCGCCAGAAGCTAATGCCCGCATGCCAGGCCAGTTCGCTCTCGGGTACCAGCTGCCAGATGCGCGGCTTGCCGTCCGGTGCGGGAGGCCTGGCAGGGATCAAATAGTGAGAGCTGACGTTTTTATCCGTCAGCGTGGCCAGCGAGCTGTCAAAATCATCCGCGGTGTAGTGGATCACCAGCACCTTGATGCGCGGATAAGCCGCCTGAGCCTGATGACGCGTATCCAGCTCGTAGGCGCCTTTGTCGATAACCCCTTTTTCCGTGGCGCATCCTGCCAGCAGCAGCGCCAGCAGCAGCGCGGCAAACGAACGCCTCATCTCAGGGTTTTCACCGCCGTACCGCTTACGCTCACCATCAGCATGCTGCCATCTTTCCCGACCGTTTCGTAATCGATATCAATCCCCACGACCGCATCAGCGCCGAGGGCTTCCGCCTGCTCGCCAAGCTCTTTAAAGGCGATTTCACGCGCTTTACGCAGCTCTTTTTCATATGCGCCCGAGCGGCCGCCAACGATATCGCGGATGCCGGCAAAAAAGTCACGGAAGATATTGGCGCCGAGAATCGCTTCACCGGTGACCACGCCGCAGTACTCGGTGATGGTCTGCCCTTCCAGGGTTGGCGTTGTTGAAAACTGCATGGTTTCTCTCCTTCTTTAGCGTTCAATGCCTTAGGCACAGCATTATCGGTTCGTTACGCTATGATTGAAAGGATAGTTAATAAATAAGGAAATCAACATGCGCTATTCAGCTTTAACACTTTTAGTGCCCTGCGCGCTGGTGCTCAGCGCCTGTACCACCACGGTCACGCCAGCCTTTAAGGATATCGGTACCCGCAGCGGCCCCTGCATTGAGGGCGGTCCGGACACCGTGGCGCAGCAGTTCTATGATTATCGCATTCAGCACCGCAGCAACGATCTCACCGGCCTGCGCCCGTATCTGAGCGATGGTCTGGCAAAACTGCTTAACGATGCCATCCGCGATCCTCAGCATAACGCCCTGCTGAAATCCGATCCGTTCTCCAGCCGCGCCACGCTGCCGGACAGCGCCGAAGTGGCGAGCGCGTCAACCATTCCGAACACGGATGCCCGCAATATTCCACTGCGCGTTAAGCTGACGCAGGGAACCCAAACCTGGCAGGATGAAGTGCTGATGATCCGTGAAGGACAGTGCTGGGCGGTAGACGACGTGCGCTACGTGGGCGGCAGCGTTCATGCCCCGGCAGGCACGCTGCGCCAGTCGATTGAAAATCGCTAAACCCGCCGATATAACCTGGTAACCCCCGTAAAATGTGCGGCATTTCTTGCGGAATGCCGACATTTATACTCGCCGACTTTGCCGTTCGCTATTTTGTGCTATGTTTAAGAGGAAACACGGGTTATATTTAACTTTTAACGCAGAAATATTGCATAACTATTCTGTCAACGGTACTATCTGCGGCCTCAATTGCTATAGATTGCCTGGATGAGTAAAGACTGCCCCGATGAGTATTAAACTAAACGGCATTAACTGCTTCTACGGCGCACACCAGGCGCTGTTTGACATCACGCTGAACTGCCCGGAAGGCGAAACGCTGGTTTTGCTTGGCCCAAGCGGTGCAGGCAAAAGCTCCCTTCTGCGCGTCCTTAATCTGCTTGAAATGCCCCGTTCAGGTACGCTGGCGATTGCCGGTAACCACTTTGATTTCGCGAAGACGCCGTCTGATAAAGCGATTCGCGAGCTGCGTCAAAACGTCGGCATGGTCTTCCAGCAATACAATCTCTGGCCGCACCTGACCGTGCTGCAGAACCTGATTGAAGCCCCGTGCCGCGTGCTGGGGTTAAGCAAGGATCAGGCGATCGCCCGTGCTGAAAAGCTGCTGGATCGTCTGCGCCTTAAGCCCTACAGCGACCGCTACCCGCTGCACCTGTCCGGTGGTCAGCAGCAGCGTGTGGCCATTGCCCGTGCGCTGATGATGGAGCCCGCGGTACTGCTGTTTGATGAACCGACCGCGGCGCTGGATCCGGAAATCACCGCCCAGATCGTGAGCATCATTCGCGAGCTGGCGGAAACCAACATTACGCAGGTTATCGTCACCCACGAAGTGGAAGTGGCGCGCAAAACCGCCAGCCGTGTGGTCTACATGGAAAACGGGTATATCGTTGAGCAAGGTGATGCGAGCTGCTTCGCTAACCCGCAAACCGATGCCTTCAAAAACTATTTATCTCATTGATTGTGTCAGGGGAAATATAATGAAAAAAGTATTACTTGCCGTGCTGCTTGCTGGCGTTACCCTTTCCGCTACCGCAGCTCAGACCATTCGTTTTGCTACGGAAGCCTCCTACCCTCCGTTTGAGTCCATCGATGCGAACAACAAAATTGTTGGCTTCGACGTGGACCTGGCTAACGCCCTGTGTAAAGAGATCGATGCAACCTGTACCTTCAGCAACCAGGCGTTCGACAGCCTGATCCCAAGCCTGAAGTTCCGCCGTATCGACGCCGTAATGGCCGGTATGGACATCACCCCTGAGCGTGAAAAGCAGGTGCTGTTCACCACCCCTTACTACGACAACTCCGCCCTGTTTATTGGTCAGAAAGGCAAATTCACCTCTGTCGATGAGCTGAAAGGCAAAAAAGTGGGCGTGCAGAACGGTACCACCCACCAGAAATTCATCATGGATAAGCATCCGGAAATCACCACCGTTCCGTATGACAGCTACCAGAACGCCAAGCTGGATCTGCAGAATGGCCGTATCGACGGCGTTTTCGGTGATACCGCGGTAGTGACCGAGTGGCTGAAAGCTAACGACAAGCTGGCGCCAGTGGGCGACAAAGTGACCGATAAGGATTATTTTGGTACCGGTCTGGGGATTGCCGTTCGTCAGGGCAACACTGAGCTACAGCAGAAATTCAACGCTGCGCTGGAAAAAGTGAAGAAAGACGGCACCTACGAAACCATCTACAAAAAATGGTTCCAGAAGTAATTCCTGATGAATGAAATTTTTCCTTTAGCAAGCGCCGCCGGG